>JAIFMG010000042.1 GCA_020048645.1 Bacteroidota bacterium
TGTCGGAAGGAATGACCATGCGCTGCCGTGGATGTGGATTCGGAACCTGTTTTTTTTATACTAACGCAAATATACCTAAATAATTACCTCTCACAAACGTTCGGGATTTTGATTTTTGTCGAGTTGGCAGCGGTTACTTTTTCTTCCTTTGTCACCACGGTCGCGTTTTCGCAGAGGGCATGGGCAATCACCCACGGATCGGCCAACAATCGCGACTTGGTGTTGTCCACCAAATATTTGTGGTTTGGGTCGGCCGCGAAAATGTCTTTCAGGCACTTCGCTACATGCTGGTCCACTTTCCGAATTGGAATTTTGCTGGATTTCAACCATTTGGACAAGTCGTCATCCGTCCGGACGATTTCCTGATAAACCAGTTCAGGCATGAACAAAGTACCTTCGGTGCCCAAGCGATCCAGCATGTCCCAGTAACTCGGGCTGATGCGTGGAGAGTAGTACTTTTGCCATGCTTGGATCAGCACGTTCGCATCCAGGCAATATTTCCTTGGCGACGGGCTCATTTGTAAATTTGTGCTTCTAGTTTTGGGAACTTGTTGGATTGCACATTGAGCAAGTTGCTGGCCAAGGTAGGCTCCAGGGCCCCACCGCGAAAGGCATCGAGCACGGTTTGCGTGAACAATCGGCCATTTCGGTTGAGCTGGAGCAGAAAATAATTGGGGCCTCCCTTTTTTTCCTTTTCTTTCCGCTTCTCATTTTTGTCGTGTTGCCGCTCAAGAAATGCTTCATATTCGAGGTCTGCCAAACGCTTCAAATCCTTGTATTTTGCTGGCGAGAGGATTCCGAGCCCCAAAGCCCTGACCAAAAGGGCAAAGGAGCTGACACCGAGCGCGCGGGCCGCTCGGAAGACTTTCTCGGCGTCCTCGAAGGCGCTCGGGCCCAAGCCTTCCATGTGTTCTCGAGGCATCAACGCGTTGGCAGCCACTTCGTTGCAAAACTTTTCGACAGGGTCGTGGAAGGCCTTTTCGTCGAAAGAAGGCTCCACGTGGTTTGAAACCCCCGATTTTGCTATCCACAGGTGGGCCAGCTCGTGCGCGAGGGTGAACAGTTGCGGTGCGTTCCAATCGTCAGAGTTGATGAAAATGAAAGGAGCGTGGCGGTCCGCGATGGCGAATCCTTGCAACTCGTTCGCATCCAGCTTCAACTTTGAGTGGATGAAGCTGGTCCTCGATATGAAAATCCCTTTCGATTCAGCCTTCTCGAACCAGTCCAGCATGGGGTTCGCCTTGTATCTTCTGGGGTCTATGCCCAGGGTTGAGAGGAGGTCTTGGGCTACGGCCTGGGGCTTCGCCTCCATGTTGAATTTTCCTACAAATGGTATTTCTTTTTCGTTGTTTTCTTTTTTCAGTTCGCTCATCCAGGCCTGCTTTTGTTGTATTTCTCGGATGATGAACAGGGAAGATGTCCCCAAGGCTTGGGAACCTGGCCTCCTGAAATCTTGCAGGGGCTGGAAATCATGGGGCACTTCGGGCAGAAAGAGCAAGGCGAAGGGTCGCCGATAGGCATTGGCCAAGACTTGGGCTTGCCGAATGGTCGGAAAGTCCTCTCCCTTTTCCCATGCCCTCAGCTTTTCGATGGGAACGCCGGCTTTTGACGCGGCGGTTTCCTCCGAGATCCGGGCGGATTCCCTTGCCCATTTCAGGACTTCTGCCGTGATGAATGCTTTGTCTGCCATGTGTTGTCAAAATTCTTCCTGTGGGGATCCGAACGAAGCGAAATGACGATCCTGTCCAAATTCGGGGGATTGCCGCTGTTCTTCTGCCCCAGCGGCCTCGCACCCTCGGCACCCTTGCGCCAAAGGCAAGGCAAAGGTACGGTTTTATGGCCAACGGTCGGCCGCGCGGGGAGGCTCGGTGGCGGGTGTTGGCGCGGACGGGGGGCAAAATTCGTGAGATTGTTGGCGGGCAGATGTGATCAAATGCTAATCTTGTTAACTTTAGAGCCAAAAGAAACCGGCATGAAAAGACTTCTCCTACTATTGCTGCTGCTGGGGTCGCTGCCCTTGGCGCGGCGCGGCCAGGGCCAGGGCACGGGCATGGACTTCGAGCGGCTGGACGCGTTCCTGCTCGACTGCATGGAGCGCTGGAAGGTGCCCGGCATGGCCGTGGCGGTATGCGACCGCGACGGCCTGCTCTTCTCGAAGGGCTACGGGCTGCGCGACGTGCGCGGGCAGGCGCCCATCGACGGGCAGACCCTGTTTGGCATCGCCTCGAACAGCAAGGCCTTCACGGCCATGGCCCTGGCGATGCTGGTCGATGAGGGCAAGCTTTCGTGGGACGACAAGGTGATCGACCTGCTGCCCGAGTTCCGCTCCTACGACCCTTACGTTACGCAGAACGCCACCGTGCGCGACCTGCTCTCGCACCGCATCGGGCTGGCCACCTTCAGCGGCGACCTGATCTGGTACGCCAGCGACCACACGCCCCAGGAGATCCTGGAGCTTTCGCAGCACCTGCCGCCGGCCTTCGGCTTCCGGGCGGGCTACGGCTATTCCAACATCATGTACCTGGCCGCGGGGATGATCGTGGAGCGGGTCTCGGGCCAGCCCTGGGGCGAGTTCGTGCGGGGGCGCATCCTGACGCCGCTGGGCATGGACGGCACCTGCGTCTCGATCAGCGAGCTGCCGCGGTTCGGCAAGGTGGCCACGCCGCACGCCTGGAACCAGGGCAAGCCGCTGCCCATCGAGTGGGTCAACTGGGACAACATGGCCCCGGCGGGCGCGATCAACTCCACGGCCGAGGACATGACGCGCTGGCTGCGCCTCCAGCTCAACCGCGGGCAATGGCAGGGCCAGCGGCTCGTCTCGGAGGACAGGCTCTGGGAGATGTGGTCGCCGCAGAACCACAAGGCCTTGAGCATGGGCCAGTTCCGGAGCAATCCAAGCCGCAACTTCGAACTGTACGGCCTGGGCTGGGCCTTGATGGACTACAACGGCGCCAAGGTCGTCCACCACAGCGGCGGCCTCGACGGCATGATCTCGCACACGGCCTTCCTGCCCGAAGAGAACCTCGGCTTCGTCATCCTGACCAACGGCTCGTCGTGGCTGCCCGGCGTGCTGCTCTACGACCTGCTCGACCTGCACTTCCAGCAGTTCGCGCCCGAGCGCAACCGCTACTATTCCAGCGCGTTCTGGGCCGACATGGACCAGGACCGCCTCGCCTGGGAGCGCCGCGCGCTCGAACGCCAGCCCGAGGCGGCGCCCAGCCTGCCGCTGGAGGGCTTCGCCGGGCGGTACCAGGCGCCGATCTACGGCCAGGCCGAGGTGCGCGTCGAAGGCGGGCGGCTGGTGCTCGACTTCCTGCACACGCCCATCCTGCGCGCCGAGCTGGAGCATTGGCAGTTCAACTCCTTCCGCGTCCGGATGCCGAAGATGCCCAGCCTGCCCAACGGAATGGCCAACTTCACCATCGGCCCCGACGGCCAGGTGCTGGCGCTCGACATCGACGTGCCCAACCCGGATTTCGACTTCACGGAGCTCAAGTTCGTGCGGATGGAATGAGGACCGGCGCCGACAAATTCGCCAAGGCCGACGCTTTTGCACACCATGCGGGCGCCTTTGGCGTTTTGCGTCCGCCCTTGGCCAAGCCTCCGCGGGGGAACTTTCGCAAGAAAACTGGCCCTTGGCCTGTCCGTGCCGCCAAGAAACGCGGCGATCGCTTACTTTTGGAAGGCCATAGCGGCACAGCCCATCGCACGAAAACGCATCCGACCGAACCATGAAAACGATCCTCCTGAGCTTGTCCCTGCTTCTGACGGTTTCCCTGTTCTCGCGCCTAATGGGGCAAGGCGAGGTGCAAAGCCTCTCGGAACTGAACTACACCAACGAGCGCACCTTCGGGATGACGGCCCTGAGCAACGGCCTGGGCATCGACTACCGCTACGGCAAGCGGGTGGACGGCTTCACCCGGCGGCTCTGGGAGGTGGACTTCTCGAGCCTGCGCCACCTCAAGGAAAAGAAGAGCGCCGCCACGCAGATCGCCAACAGCCGCTTCGTGTATGGCAAGCTCTACCAGGTCTTCAGCCTGAAACTGGGCTTCGGCTGGCAGAAGGAGCTTTTCAGCAAGACCGACGTGGGCAGTCTTTCCATCCGGCGGGTCATCACTTTCGGGCCGAGCCTGGCGCTGCTCAAGCCGATCTACTACGAGGTCTATTACCGCGAACTGGGCACCACCTTGCAGGAGCGCTTCGACATGGACAACCCCAACCATGCCAACAACTACATCCAGGGAAGGGCGCCTTTCGTCAAAGGCCTTTCCGAAATTGTCCCCAGTCCGGGCGCCTTCGTGCGGCTGGGCTTCACGTTCGAGTATGGCAAGCGCAAGGGCATCCTGAACGCGCTGGAGGCCGGCTTCATGCTAGAGGGCTACCCGCTGGGCCTCGAGATCATGGCCACGCTGCCCCGCACCTACGCCGTGCCCCGGCTCTACCTGAGCTACCGCCTGGGCCGCAACATTCCCATTTACTGACAAAAAAAACACAAGCAATGGCCAGCCTCTCCTTGGAACGGTTCATCGACAAAAGCCCGGAACACCCCTGCGACCTGCTGGTGGTGGGCGGAGGCATCACCGGCTGCTGCCTGGCCTACGAGGCCGCCAGCCGTGGCCTCTCGGTCCTGCTGGTCGAAAAGGGCGACTTCGGCGGGGCCACCTCCTCGGCCACCTCGAAGCTGATCCACGGCGGCCTGCGCTACCTCAAGAACCTGGAGTTCGGCCTGGTGCGCGAATCGCTGCGCGAGCGGCGCATCTGGGAGAACATCGCCCCCAACTTCGTCCACCCGCTGCCCTTCGTGGTGCCCAGCTACGACCGCGAGAAGACCGCGCGGCTGATGCTGGGCCTGGGCATGAACCTCTACGAGTGGCTTTCCTACGACAAGCAAGACACCTGGGACCCCGAGAAGTCGCTGCCGGGCTTCCGCATGGTGGACCTCGAGCATGCGCTGCGGCTTGCCCCCGGCCTGCGCCCCGAACGGCTCGAGGGCGCGGCCATCTACTACGATTGCCAGAACTCGAACCCCGAGCGCATGACCCTGGCCTTCCTGAAGTCGGCCGTCAAGCTGGGCGCCAAGGCCGCCAACCGGGCCGAGCTGGTCGAGCTGGTCCGCGAAGACGGCCGGCTGCGCGAGGCCCTGGTGCGCGACAGCCTGGGCGGAGGCCTGCACCGCATCCGCTTCCGGGCCGTGGCCAACTGCGCCGGGCCCTGGGTGGACGCCGTGGCCCGCATGGCCTCGCCCGGGCAGGACGGTCCGGTGGCCCATCCCAAGCGCTCGGAGGGCATCCACCTGATCACCCGTCCGCTCTCGGGCGACCACGCCATCGCCATGGCCACGCCGCAAGGCCGCCACATCATGGTGCTGCCCTGGCGGGGGCACTCCCTCATCGGCACCACCGACAAGCCCTTCGAGGGGCAGCCCGACGACTACCGGGTCAGCCGCGCGAGCATCCAGGAGCTCCTCGACGAGATCAACCAGAACTTCGGCCACCAGGCGCTGGCCTACGGCGACGTGCTGGCCGCCTACGGAGGCCTGCGCCCGCTGGTGGACCAGGAGGGCGACTCGTACAACGCCTCGCGCCGCTACGAGATCCTCGACGGGCGCACGCACGGCGCGCCGGGCATGCTGACGGTAGAGGGCGGCAAGTTCACCACCAGCCGGCAGCTCGCCGCCAACGCGCTCGACCGCCTGGCGGAGCTGCTGGGCGAGGACCTGGGCGAATCGTACACCGACAAGAAGTTCCTGGCCACCAGCCACATCCCCGACATGGCCACCTTCCGCGAGGGCCTGGCCCGCGCCTTCCCCTGGGCCGCCGCGCAGACGCTGTCGCTGCTGGCCAACGACTACGGCACGCAGGCCTACGAGCTGCTTGCCCTGCCCAAGGAGAACCCGCGCTGGGCCGAGCCGCTGGGGCCGCATGGCGAGATCGAGGCCCAGGTCGTCTTCGCCCTGCGGCACGAGCAGGCGCTCACGCTCGAGGACCTGCTCCTGCGGCGCACGGGCCTGGCCGCGCTGGGCCACCCCGGCCGCGCCGTGCTGGAGCGCGTGGCCGAGCTGGCCGCCGACTGGCTCGGATGGTCGGCCCAGGAGGTCCAAAGGCAGGTGGATGAGGCGGATTCGAGGCTTCGTTTGCCATGATTCTGGAGAAAAAGTCTATCCGTCGCGTTTTTTTCTTGACTTTGTCCCCATTTTTTGTTTTCTTATGAAAAAAAAAGTGAAACCACCCCTCGCCAGCATCCCTTCACGGAAGATCCCATGAAAGACAACAGCAATTTCAAGATATTGATCGTTGACGACATCGCCAAGAACATCCAGGTCGTGGGAAACATCTTGCAGGAGCATGATTACGACCTCTATTTCGCCAACGATGGCTTCTCGGCCCTTGAGCAGATTGGCGACACGGATTTCGACCTGATCTTGCTGGACATCATGATGCCGGAAATGGATGGCTACCAGGTCTGCCAGAAGCTCAAGGCCAACCCGCGCAACGAGGACCTCCCGGTCATCTTCCTGACGGCCAAGACCGACACGGACAGCATCGCCAAGGCCTTCGAGGTGGGCGCGGTGGATTTCGTGACCAAGCCGTTCAACGCCTCGGAGCTGCTGGCCAGGGTCAAGACCCACCTGCGGCTGCGCTACTCCATCCTGATGCTGGCCCAGACCAACCAGGTTCTTACGCAGGAAATCGAGGAGCGGAAGGCCATCCAGAAGAACCTGGAGCAGTCGGAGGGCAAGCTGCGGCAGATGATCGACACCAAGGACAAGTTCTTCTCCATCGTGGCCCACGACCTTAAGAACCCCTTCAACACGCTGGTGGGGTTCACGGAGCTGCTGATGCACAACGCGGACCTGATGCCCAAGGAGAAGATCCGCAACTTCTACCAGCTCATCCACAACGCCGCCCACCGCAGCCACAGCCTTCTGGAAAACCTGCTGGAGTGGTCCAGGGCCCAGACCGGCAGCCTGAAGTGGGAGCCGGAGTCGTTCGACTTCTTCAGGGTGGTCGAGTCCAACGTGCTGCTCTTGCAATCGACGGCCGAGCAGAAGCACATCAGCCTGATTTCGGACGTTACCGAGGGGACGATGGTCTTCGCGGACTTCAACATGATCCTCACCGTGGTGCGCAACTTCATCAGCAACGCGCTCAAGTTCACCCAAGCGGGCGGAAGGGTGCGCATCACGGCCACGATGCAGGACGAGCACGTAGTGGTCAAGGTGGCCGACACGGGCGTTGGCATCGCCCCCGAGGACATGGCCAAGCTGTTCCGCATGGACATCCGGCACACCACCGAGGGCACCTCGCACGAGAAGGGAACCGGCCTGGGCCTGCTGCTCTGCAAGGAGTTCATCGAGAAGAACAAGGGGCAGATTTCGATCGAGAGCGAGCTGGGCGTGGGCACCCGGTTCGTGTTCACCCTACCGCGAGGCCAATGAACGGCCGCACCAAGCTGGCTCCCGCAATAGTCCGAAAACCAACCTCCTGGCACAGATGAAACTGGATAATGCTAAAGTCTTGATCGTGGATGACGTGGCCAAGAACATCCAAATCGCGGGCAGCATCCTCGAGGCCGCCAACTACGACATCTACTTCGCCCGCGACGGCCAGTCGGCCCTCGACCAGGCCTCCCGCAACGACTTCGACCTCATCCTGCTGGACGTGATGATGCCGGGCATGGACGGCTTCCAGGTCTGCCAGCGGCTCAAGGACGACCCTAAGACCGCCGAGGTGCCCATCATCTTCCTGACGGCCAAGAACGAGTCCGAGAACATCGCAAAGGCCTTCGAGCTGGGAGCGCAGGACTACCTGGTCAAGCCCTTCAACGCCCAGGAGCTCAGCGCCCGGGTGCGCACCCACCTCGAGCTGCGCTACAAGACCCTGGCCCTCCAGCGCGTGAACCACGACCTGGAGCTGCGGGTGCAGGAGCGCACCGCCGAGCTCAAGGACGCCAACCGGAAGCTCGCCCAGCTCGACAAGGCCAAGAACGACTTCCTGATGCTCATCAACCACGAGCTGCGAACGCCCCTGAACGGCATCAGCGGCTTCACCAAGATCCTGCAAGACAGCCTCCAGTCGGAAGAATACGCCCAACTGCTGGCCATGATCGACGAGTCGGCCGACAGGCTGCTGCGCCTGGCCGACGCCTCGCTGCTGATCACCAACCTCAAGGCCCAGAACTACAAGACCGACAAGCAGTTGGTCTGCGTCAAATCGCTCATCGGCGACCGCTTGCAGGGCATGGCCGAGCGCGCCGCCCAGATGGGGGCCGAGCTTTGCGACCTGAGCCAGGCCGAGGAGGTGCTGGCCGAGCTGGACCCGCGCCTGCTCGACAACTGCCTGGAAATCCTGATCGACAACGCCCTGCGCCACGGCCACGCGCTCACCAGGGTCTGCCTGGAGGCCAGGGCCGAGGGGCCTTGGGTCGTCATCGAGGTCAAGGACGATGGGCGAGGCTTTTCCAAGGAGGCCATCAAGCAGCTTTTCGAGCTGTTCACCGCCGCCGAGGTCAGCTACCACTCCGACGGGTTCGGCCTGGGCCTGGCCACCGCCAAGCTGATCATGGAGACCCTCGAGGGCGACATCGCCCTGGTGCCTTCCGAAATGGGCGCCCACCTGCGCCTGCGCGTGCCCGCGCCGCCGGATTCGGCGATTGCCGAATGAATTTATGACAAAAAAGCCTACCGCAGGACGACAATGGGCCAAAGACTGGCATTTTTTTGGCTAGATTTGGGCTTCGAGGCCATGCGCCGCCTTCCATCGTTTTTTCCAAAACCCTCCAACAACCCAAAGACCATGCAGGGAAACCATTTCCGGAAAATCGCCCTGGCCCTGGCGGCCTTGTGCCTGGCCCCAGCCGCCGGCTCGGCCCAGTCCGAGCACGCCGTCAAGTTCAGCAAGGCCCTCGACTATGTCCAGACCTACTACGTCGATTCGACGGACCAGGCCGAGCTGGTCGAGCAGGCCATCATCTCCCTGCTCAAGGAGCTGGACCCGCATTCGGTCTATATCAGCCCCGAGGATGTCGATGCCATGAACCAGCCCCTGCTGGGCAGCTTCGACGGCATCGGAGTCGAGTTCAGCATCATCGACGACACCATCCTGGTGGTCAGCCCCATCTCCGGAGGGCCTTCCGAGGCCGCGGGCATCCGCCCGGGCGACCGCATCGTGGGCATCAACGGGCAAACCGTGGCCGGCGTGGGCATCAAGAACACCGATGTGCGCGACAAGCTCCTGGGCACCAAGGGCACCCAGGTCAGCCTGCAAGTGCGCCGCCGAGGCGCGGAACAGAACCTGGAGTTCACCGTCGAGCGCGACAAGATTCCCATCCACAGCCTCGACGCGGCCTACATGGTGGCCCCAGGCATCGGCTATGTCAAGCTCAACCGCTTCTCCGCCAACACCATGCCCGAGTTCCACGACGCCTTCGCCAAGCTCAAGGCCCTGGGCATGGAGAGCCTCATCCTCGACCTCCAGGGCAATGGCGGCGGATACCTCCACACGGCCATCGACCTGGCCGACGAGTTCCTGCCCAAGGACAAGCTCATCGTTTACACCGAGGGCGAGAGCAGCCCCCGGCGCGACAACCTGGCCACCGCCCGAGGCAACTTCGAGACCGGAAGGCTGGTGGTGCTGATCGACGAAGGATCGGCCTCCGCCAGCGAGATTGTCACGGGAAGCATCCAAGACTGGGACCGCGGCGTGGTCATCGGGCGGCGGTCCTTCGGCAAGGGCCTCGTCCAGCGGCCTTTCACCCTGCCCGATGGCTCCATGATTCGCCTGACCACGGCCCGCTACTACACGCCCACCGGCCGCTCTATCCAAAAACCGTATGACGAGGGCGTCGATGCCTACCGCGACGACCTGGCCAACCGCCTCGAAAAGGGCGAGCTGCTCTACCTCGACAGCATCAAGCTCCCCGATTCGCTCCGCTACGAGACCCTGGTCAACGGACGGCTGGTCTATGGCGGCGGCGGCATCCTGCCCGACATCTTCGTGCCCATCGACACCCTTTACATGACCGACTACTACAAGAGCCTCAACCGAAAGTCGGTCCTGTTCACCTTCGCCTTGCGCCACGTGGACGCACAGCGCGAGGCGATTTTGCAAGAGTTCCCGACTTTCGAGGATTTCGAGGGCAAGTTCGTCGTCTCGGACGAGATGATGCGCCGCCTGGTGGACTACGCCGAGACCAACGAGGGAATCCAGGCCGACGAAGCCGACTTCGAGCTATCCCAAAATGCCATAAAGAACAGGCTCAAGGCGTACATGGCCGACGACCTCTGGGGAGACGAGTTCTTCTTCCGGGTCGCCAATTCCATCAACCCGGTCTTCCTGGAAGCCGTCAAGGTGTTGCAGGAAGAGGCCATCTACATCGGGGCCTTGGCCGAATGAGAAAGCCGGGCGAGGCAAGCCTTGGGCCGCTAAGCTGATCAGCAGTTGGAAGCCTTGTTGGGACATCTCGGCTCTTTCTGGGCGGCCCACGGCGTCGAGGCCTTGGGCACAGCCTTGGGCCTGGTCTATCTCTTCTTCTCGATCCGCCAAAGCCCTTGGCTCTGGTTCTTCGGGCTGGGCACCTCGGGGCTCTACATCTGGGTTTTCGCGCGGGCGGGGCTTTATGCCGACATGGGCCTGCAGTTCTACTACGTGGCCATGAGCCTCTACGGGCTTTGGCATTGGCTCTTCGCGGGCAGCAGGTTGCGGGCCTCGCCCCTGCCGGTCAGCCGCTCGGGGCGGGGCGAGTGGCTTGCGCTGGGGCTGGTGTTCGTGCTGGCCTGGGCCTCGCTGCTGGCGCTGCTGCTGCTGCTGCCCGGCTGGCTGGGCCTGCCCGAGGCCAGTTTCCCGGCGGCCGACGCCGCGACCACGGCGGCCAGCTTCGTGGCCACCTGGCAACTGGCCCGCAAGCGGCTCGAAAACTGGCTGCTCTGGATAGCCATCGACCTGGCCTCTGCCTACATGTACTGGCTCAAAGACCTGTCTTTCACCACTTTTTTGTTTCTTTGCTATGCCGCTTTGGCATTAGTAGGCTATCAAGCATGGAAAAAAAGCCTTCTCTCCTGATCGTGGTCTCCGGCGCCGAATCGACCGGCAAGACGACCCTGGGCCGTCAGCTCGCCGCGCTGGAGGGAGGAGCCTTCGTGCCCGAGCACGCCCGCGCCTACGTCGAGCGGCTCGCCCGGCCCTACACCTACGGCGACGTTCCAGGCCTGCCGGGCCAGTTCGGGCCAAATCTTCTTCTTCGACACGGGCCTGGTCATCAGCAAGATATGGCTCGAATGGGTCTATGGCATGTCGCCTATCGACATGGGCGCGCTGCTGGGACGCTGCCGCCCCGACTTCACGCTGCTGCTGGCGCCCGACCTGCCCTGGGAGGCTGACCCTGTCCGCGAAAACGGCGGCGAGAGCCGGCTGCGGCTGCACCAGGCCTACCTCGACGAGTTCCGCCGAATGGGCTGGCCGCACGCGCTGGTCGAGGGCTCGGACGCCGCGCGGGTCCGTTCGGCGCGGCTGCTCCTGCGGGCCGCGGGCCTGCCCCTGCCCCCGCTCGACGAATCCCAACGGCCATGAGCACGAGCCCGCGCTTCATCCTGGCCGACCTGCGGGTGGCCAAGCTGCTCCTGCCCTTGCCGGCGGGGCCCGAATGGCTGGGCGCCCGCTCGCTGGAGCAACTGGCCGAGTCGCCCGACGGCTGCCACCTCTGCGCCGCCTTCCGCGAATGGACGCCCGGCCTGTCGGAGGCATTCGAGCAGTGGCAGGACAAGTTCTTGAGCCTGAGCTTCTTCACCTTCGACCAGCAGGGCGATTTCCTGGAATGGTGCCTTGCGCGGCCGCGCTTCTTCAAGCTCTACCGCGCCTGGCCCGAGGAGGCCCTGCTGCGCCAGCACCAGCAGAAAGTGCTGGCCGAGCAGCATCCGGAAAACCGCCTGGCCAGCGGCTTCCTGGCCAACATCAGCCACGAGCTGCGCACGCCCCTGAACACCATCCTGGGCTTGGCGCAGGCCCTGGCGCAAAACGAGGCCCGCGCGGAGGTCCGCGGCCAGCTCGAAGGCATCACCTCCGCCGGTTGGCAACTGCTCAAGCTGCTCAACGACGTGCTGCAACTCTCGCGCATCCAGGCGGGCCTGGCGCGGGTCGAACCCAGCGAGGTCTTCCTGCCCGCCCTCCTGCGCGAGCTCGAAGAGATGTTCGACTACACCGCCCGGCGCAAGGGCGTCCGATTCCTGACCCACCACGACCCGCACGCCCCGGCCACCTTCTGGCTCGACCAGGAGAAGCTCCGCCAGATCCTTTTCAACCTGGTGGGCAACGCCTTGCGCCACACCGAGCAGGGGCAGGTCAGCCTGGGCCTGCTCGCGAGCTGCCAGGGCGCAGAGGAGTGCCAGCTCTGCTTCACGATCACCGACACGGGCAGTGGCATCCCCGAAGACCTCCGGCCGCGGCTTTTCGAGCCTTTCCAGAACGAGAAGACGGGCGCCCGCGGGGCCCAGCGCGGCTCGGGCCTGGGCCTGCCCATGGCCTGGCAGCTCAGCCAGCTCATGGGCGGCAGGCTCTCGTTCGAAAGCCAGGTGGGCAAGGGCACCACCTTCGCCCTGGTGCTCGACAAGGCCAAGCCCGTGGCTGGCGCGGGCAAGGCCAGCTCTGGCACCGACGAGGGCTTCGAGTTCTTGCCCGCCCGCATCCTGGTGGCCGAGGACGTTTACGCCAACCAACTGGTGCTCTCGGCCCTGTTCGAGGGATTTCCTTTCACGCTGCAATTCGCCGACAACGGACAGCAGGCGCTCGAAGCGCTGGAAAAGAAGCATTTCCACCTTGTTTTCCTGGACCTGCTCATGCCCGTCATGGACGGCATCCAGGCGGCGCGCGCCATTCGCGGCCACAAGCTGCTCCGCCTGCGCGAAACCCAGCTCGTGGCCCTGACGGCCAGCGTCGAGAACGAGCACAGCCAACTGGTCGGGACGCTCTTCGACGCCTTCGTGCCCAAGCCCATCCGGCCCAAGCAGCTCCTGGAGGTGCTCAAGGCCAAGCTGCGCACGCGCCCCCTGACCACCAAGCCGCCCGAGCCTGGCCCCGCGAGCCCGCCAAGCTGGCCCCCGCAGGCTCGCCAAGATTTCCGGCAGGCCCTGGACCTGCTCCGCGCGGGAGTCGAGACCTTCTCGCTAAGCGAGCTTTCCGAAGCCTGCGAGCGCCTTGTCAAGCTCGCCCCGGAGGTCAACGAGCCGATTTTCAGCCAGTTGGCCCAGAAGCTGCGCCAGTCCGTCAACGACTGCGACCTCGACGCCATTCGCGAGGCCGCCCTGGCCCTGCGCCAACTCGGCCGCGGGATGGAATGAGGGGCTGATGAACCCCCAAAAACAGGACAGCCGAATAAGGTGAAAAAGAGTGGTTCGGCCTATGGGTGTGTGGGTAGCGCGAAAGGGTTAGATTCGGGTAAAATCAAGTTTTCCGGTCAAGACGCACCTGCTGTTCTTCAACAGCGCATCCGCACCGCCCACGAGTTCAAAAAGAATCGCCAAGGCGCTTGTATTTTCAAAGTACTGTATGTATCTTTGTCTATCGTCAATTTCACCCCCCCCGATGAACAAGCTACCCTTCAAAACCACCAATATCCAGGGCCAAAGCCGGCAGCCAAACTTCCAAAACCTGTCGATTCGATTTTTGACGGATTGGCGCGGCTTCTGGTGCTTTGCATTTGATTCGCGCTTGCGCTATTGGGCTTTGGGGTAGGTGTTGGGGATGGGGGAAGTAATGACGATATGGCGAATTTGAATAGCCATAAACCAGAATTAAATTGCTATATTTACAAAAAATGAAAACATGAAAATTAGAAAAAAAGAACTTATAAAATCTCTAAATAAAACGTTCAGGAAAGAACAGATTAACAGAACGGATTTTGATAATTTTAAATCAGAATTCAATTTGTTGTTATCCAAAATAGATGAAAACGAAAGCGAAGAACATTTAAAATATCCTTTAAGAGATTTTTTATTACGAACCTCATTTCTGGCAAACGAAATAAACACCAAAGGAAGAACCGACCTTGCAATTTACAGCGGCGATACAAATAAAAAACCGATAAACGTAATCTTTGAAATTAAAAAGCCTCAAAGTAATGACTTTTTGACCAATGAAAATATAAATTGTAAAGCACTACATGAAAGCGTTTTGTATTACATTCGAGAGCGAATAGAAGAAAAGAACGATGAAATTAAGCATATAATTTTAACCAATGTTTACGAATGGTACATTTTTGATGCACACGATTTTGAAAAATATTTTTATACAAATCAATTCATCAAAGAGTATCAAAAATGGAAAACAGGACAGAAAATAAGCAAAAACACAGACCACTTTTATAAAATTGCGGAACAATTCATAAATACCTCGAACGATGAAATACCTGTAACTTATTTTGATTTAAGAGATTATGCAAAATACCTTAATGAAAACGAAAAAGCACTTGTTCCGTTATTCAAAATTTTGTCGGCAACTCATTTATTAAAGCAAAGTTATATAACCGATAGTAATACGCTGAACACTCAGTTTTACAACGAATTACTTTACATTATCGGATTGCAGGAAGTAAAAGAAGGAACAAAAAAAGTTATTAAACGAGCAAGCGAAAATGAACGAAAAGCAGGCTCAATAATAGAAAATGCAATAGCTACATTACAAACCGAGAACAGATTATCGAAAATACCCGAACTGCACAAATTTGGCGAAACGGAAGAAGAACAGTTATTTACCGTTGTGTTAGAATTATCAATTGCATGGATAAATCGCATTTTATTCCTGAAACTTCTTGAAGCTCAATTAATTCGTTTTCATAAAAGCGAAGCGTATAAGTTTCTGGACTTTTCAACAATTACCAATTTCAGCGAATTAAACGAATTGTTTTTTGATATCCTTGCCAAACAAATCAATGAACGAACAAATTACATAAAAAAGGAATTAAAAAACATTCCGTATCTGAATAGCTCGTTGTTTGAAATATCGAAATTAGAAGATACTACTATTCGTATCAATAGTCTGAAAGACCGTTTAAAGATACCTGTTTTTTCACAAACTGTACTGAAAGACGTAAACGGAAATCGATTAAAAGCTGAAAAACCAACACTTGAATACTTATTTGATTTTCTGAATGCTTATAACTTCTCAAACGAAGGAGCCGACGAAATTCAGGAAGAAAACAAAAGCCTGATTAATGCATCGGTATTAGGATTGATTTTTGAAAAAATTAACGGCTACAGAGAAGGTTCGTTTTTTACACCTGGCTATATTACGATGTATATGAGCCGCGAAACAATTCGCCGTGCCGTCATTCAAAAATTTAAAGAAGCTGGCTATCAAATTTCCGAAAGTTGGGACGAATTGAAAACAAAAATCGAAAACCGCAATGAAGCAAATCGGTAATTATTTAGGTATATTTGCGTTAGTATAAAAAAAACAGGTTCCGAATCCACATCCACGGCAGCGCATGGTCATTCCTTCCGACATA
>JAIFMG010000119.1:0-11189 GCA_020048645.1 Bacteroidota bacterium
CGCGCCCTGCACGCCCGCCCGCGCCGCCCGCGCCAGGCCCACCAGCAGCCACACGATTGCCACGCCCATGAAGCCCATCATCGGCAGGAAGCTCCGCGTGTGCAGCACCGAGGGCGCCAGGACGATGAAAATGGCGAAAAGCCCGCTCACCCCGTTGATCGCCCGCACGAAACGCGGCGGGAACTGGCCCGGGAAGAGCAGGCTGACGAACAGCGAGAAGGCCGAGATGCGCCCCAGGTTGCTCAGGAAGTCGATGTCCAGCAGCAGCTCGAAGGGGAACCCAGGGAAGGCCTGCATCCAGATCGTCTCGCCATTGACGGCCGAGCTGGTGCCCGCGAACAGCGTGAAAAGGCCGAAGTACAGGCTCGACCGGTCTTTGCGCCGCAGGAATAACAGCCCGAAGTGGTAGAGGCTCATGATCAGCATCAGCCCGATCAGGAACGACTCGTAGCCCAGGCTGCGCTTGGCCAGCCGCGAGACCGAAGAGGCCTGGCCCAGCATGATGCTGTTGGAGATGCCGCCCTTGCGGTGGTGGTAGTTGCTCACCTGCACGACCAGCTCCAGGCTGTCCGCCTGGCTGCGGAAGTAAACCTCCGAGGGCTGCCAGATCGCCCGGGCCGAGTCGGGCGACAAGGACACAAGGCCCTTTTCCAGGACAAGCTCGCCATCCACCCAAAGCCGGTAGGCCGTCTCGATCTGCGGAAGTTTCAGGGCCAGCAGCCGCCCTGCCTCGACCCCGCGTACCACCAGCCGGAAAGTGGCCGCCCCTCGCGCGCCCACCGCGGGGCCGCCCGGCGCCGCGGCCAGCTCGTTCCAGGGGCCAGGAAGCTCCCAGTACTGCCCGCTGCCCGCTGCCGCGCGGGCCTCGCCGGGCGCGAGCAGCCGCCCCCAGTGCAGTTCCCACTGGCCGTCAAGGGCCACCGCTTCCACCTCGGCCAGCAGGCCCGATGGCAAAACATAGACTCCCGACTCGGCTCTTTGCCCGACGGCAGGACCCGAAAAGGCCAGCGAAAACAGGAGACCCAGGACAAAGCCGGGCCGCTGAGGCTTGGTCATAGATGCTGTTGTATTGGCTAGGGATGGGGCGTCCCGCCCAAAAGAACGAAAAAGGATCCAATTTTCCAAGAAGGGTCGGGACAGTGCCTCAACGGCGAGGGCCGGTTTGTCCGTCTGCGCCAGATTGCTAATTTTGCAAGAAAAACAAGGTCGTGGGAATTTTCCTAATTTGAAAAATACAGAGAAAATGAAAATACATACCCTGCTCCGCAAGCAAATCATCAACAAGCCCATCGATGAGGTCTTCGCCTTTTTCGACCGGCCCGAAAACTTGGGCGACATTACCCCCGACTTCCTGAACTTCAGCATCATGACCCCTTCGCCCGTCGCGATGAAGGAAGGCGCCGTCATTGATTACAGCATCAAGATGATGGGCATCCCCATGCGCTGGCGCTCGCTCATCTCCACCTACGAGCCGCCCTACCGCTTTGTGGACGAGCAGCTCCGCGGGCCTTATTCCTTCTGGCACCACACCCATACCTTCGAGGAGTTCCCCAACGGAACCTTGGTCACGGACCGCGTGCTCTACGCCGTGCCCTTGGGCATCCTCGGCCGCGTCGCCCATCCGCTGTTCGTCCGCGGCCAGCTCGACCGCATCTTCGACCATCGCTTCCGGGTCGTCGAGCAATATTTCGCACGGTGAGCATAACCCAAAAGCCGCCCATGCAAGCGAAAATCGAAGCCCTGCGGATGAGCGATTTCACCGTCAACCGGCTGGATATCGCCTACCTCGAGTCGCACGACATCCAGCTCAAGCCCCTGACCGATATGCACCGCTCGCCCGAACCTGAAACCCTGCAGATCGACTTCGCCTACGACGGGCAGGTCCACCTGGGCGAGGTCGGCATCACCATGGAAATCAAGAGCAACTACGGAGACGCCCGCCTGACGCCCGGCTTCAGCTACAACCTCGAGGTCGGTGCCTTCTTCTGGCTCGATGGCAAGCGGCCCCAGCGCCAGAGCATGGAGCGCAGGCTATTGGGCCTGCTGCAGGCCAGCGTCTTCCACCTGCTTTCCATGGCCCGGGGCTACCTCAACAGCGTTACGGCCGCCTTCCCCCAAGGGCCTTGCCTGATCCCCTTCGTGGATCTGAACCCCTTCATCGACAGCAAGGTGCGCGAGATGTTCGACGCCTCCCCCGGCATGACCATCCTGCGCGGCGGGGCCGATGACGACACGCCCTCCACCGCCTTGGCGTGAGCATTCCCAATCTTCAAAATTCTTCCCACAAGATGCCAAGCCAAAAAAGAATGGACGCCTTCGCCGAGCTAGGCAGGTTCCTGGGCCAATTCGGCCCGGATGCCCCCGCGGTCGAGTCGGCGCTCAACTTCGACTTCCATGAGCATTTCGACAGCTTCATCCGGCACGAGGCCAACAGGAACAACTGGTTCACCCTGGCCAACCTGCGCCACTCCATGGCCGCCCTGTCCTACATGATGCGACCCGAAAAGCTCGAGCGCTGGCGGAAAATGTATCCCGAGCTTGATCAGGATAGCCCCGAGCGCGTCGTTGGTCTGGTCATGGCCGGAAACATCCCACTCGTGGGCTTCCACGACCTGCTTTGCGTGCTGCTGGCCGGCCACAAGGCCCTGGTCAAGCCTTCCTCGAAGGACGACAGGCTCATCAAGGCCCTGGTGCGGATGCTCGTGGTGCTCGAGCCCAGCTTCGGCGAGTCCGTCGTCTTCACCGACGACCGGATGGCAGGCTTCGAGGCCATGATCGCCACCGGCAGCGACAACACCGCCCGCTATTTCCACCACTATTTCGACAAGTACCCCAACATCATCCGCAAAAACCGGAACTCGGTGGCCATCCTGACCGGCGCCGAGACGCCCAAGCAGATGCGCGCCCTTTCGCACGACATGCACCTCTATTTCGGCCTCGGCTGCCGCAACGTCTCGAAGCTGTTCATCCCCAGGGACTTCGACCTGGCCCTCATCTTCGAGAACGCGCCCGACTACCAGGGCCTGCTCAACCACTCGAAGTACAAGAACAACTACGACTACCACAAGTCCATCTTCATGGTCAACCGGGTGCCCTTCTTCGACAACGGCCTGTTCATGCTCCGCGAGGCCGAGCCGCTGGCCTCGCCCGTCTCGGTCGCGCACCTGCGCCGCTACGACGACCTGCGCGAGGTGGCCGACGAGCTCGAGCCCCTGCGCGACAAGGTGCAATGCCTGGTCAGCGACCTCGCGCCCCTCGACGGCTGGGACACCACGCCCCTGGGCAAGACCCAATGGCCCGAGCCCTGGGACTACGCCGACCAAGTCGATACCCTGCGCTTCCTGCTGGAGCTGCGCTGAGCGGCGGCGGTTTCTGCTCAATCCGCGTCGGCTGCGTACAGGTCTTCGTTCAAGCCGATGACGAGGTCCTCGCTGTTTTCCAACTCGATGCCCTCGATCGCCTCCACCCGCAGGTCCAGGTCCTCCAACTGCGACTTCACTTTTTCGTATTGGGGCGGATTCATCAGGGCCATGAAAACTTTGGCGGCATTCCTTTGCTGGTCTTCGGTCATTTCAACCTGTTTTTCAACAAATCGGTTGATGAACTTGAAGGTCTTCAGAAGAATTTCAAGCTCTTGGTTTTCATAAAGCTGGATGATTTTTCTGTTCACATTTATCTTTTCATCGTATTTCTTGACAAGATACTTTGAAAAGGCGACCTTGAACAAGGCCAGCAAGTGATACAAATTGCTGGAGAAAGTATTTTTGTAGCTTGTTTCATTGTGAAGCAGCTTGAACAGGTAGAAGGCGCAGAGCATATCCGAGAAGTCCGACTCGGGCGAGAAGATCCTTTCGTAGCGTCCGTCCTTGTGGTCTTTGTGCGAGATGAAGTTCAGGTCCTTCTTGGTCTTGCGGCCTTGGTTGTGGTTCAAGAGCACGCCGAAGGGGTCTTGGAGCTGGTAGGCCAGATAGACGTTCGCGAACAAATGGTTGGGCACTTTGTGTACGCCCTCGGGCAGCTCCCGAAATTCGTCGCGGCGCTTTTCGTACCAGTACCGATATTCGTAAGATGACTGTTGCAGCCTGACCTGCACCTCGTCGTTGGCCCGGAAGTCCCTGTCTTTGACCGGGTTTTGCGAGTTTGTGAACTTCGATACGTTCAAATCGAAGTCCTTGCCGCCGGATTTCAGCAGCCGCATCGTGATCAGCGCCTCACTGTCCATCTGGGCGCGCTTGGTTGGCGAGGCGCTTTTGTAGGCGCGATAGACCGAGTAAACGGTCTGCGCGCCGTTGATGATCTGCAGGCCTGTCAGTTGGATGGTGCTGGCCTGGCTTCGGACGGCTGGCAACAGGTAGGTGATGGCCGTGATGCCATTGTTGTAGTACCAGAAATAGGCCGGGTTCTCGACTGCCGTCCGTTCTATGTCTTTGTTGAAGTGGGATTGCAGCAGGGGGTTTCGCACGTTTTTGTAAAAAAGTGAGAAGCCATATTTTTCAAACAGTTCAAAAATTGTCTTTGGCCTTAACAAGAACACGAAAGCCTCGAAAGGTTTTTGGATCTGGATGTGATTGCCTTGGTTCGTGAGGCGCTCGATGCGGAGCACGATGGGGCTTTCCTCCGGGTTGGGGTGGTTTTCCAGTGGATTCTCCGGCTCTATTTTCTTGTACTTCCTGTCGATGAAATTGATTTTCAGACGTTCAATGTCAATGACTTCGAAGCTGGTCTTCTGTTGGTTTTTGACGAATGAAGCGATGTTTTCTTCGGCATTTCCCAGGTATCGGCTTAGGCTTAGGAAGACGAATTTCACTTCCCCGTTTTCGTTCATGTGCTCGTTCAGCTCCTGGAGCTTTCGGCGCATCTTATCATTCACCTTGTTCTTTCCGCCTCGGAGAAGGGTCTCGAAATCGCTCAATGCCTTCAAGATCTCGTCTTTGTCCGTTTCCTTCACGCATTTGTCCTCAATGTTCCATTTCGATTGGACAATGTAAAAAATCTTATCGCCAAAATTGTCGTTCCTATCAAACATGATGTCGCAAGAGCCATCTTCCTCCCCGTCGGTGATGAAGTCCTGGTAGTTTGATTTCCGGCCATAATGCTCGAGAAACCAGATCAGCAAAGCATACGATTTCTGGTTGTTCGGGGAGCTTTTGTGTTTCTTCAGGAATGCGTCATCCTTGTATTTGATGAGCAGGGATTCCAATTCCTTGTCGAGCATCTTGTGGAAGTCTCTGGTCAGCATGTCGTGTTCGCATTTCTACAAATGTAGCGATTTTCCGCCAATCGTCTGCGCCCAGCCAGCGCGCCAACCGCCGGTCGCCGACCTTGCCCTCGGCCATCAGCCTCGATGCGGTTTCATCGAGAATGCTATCTTTGCCGGGCTTTCTGGAACGAAACAAAATCCACGGGCATGAAGAAAACCAAGATCCAAAGGGCCTACTCCGCCTCCCGCGCCAGCGATTCGTGGGCCGAGCCTTACCTGAGCATGGTCAAAGAGTTTGACGAGGAAGGGCATGAAACATTGGAAATCAAATATTTCGACGATGGTAGCGTCGAAAGCAAGCTCGTCTGGGAGTACGACGCCCAGGGCAAAAAGACCCGCGAGCAGAGCTACCTCGAAGGCGAGGAGCTGGCCGAGGACCACCGGTTCGAGTACGGCCCCGACGGAAAGCTCCAGGCCATCGAGATCCACTACGGCGACGGCTCCAGCTCGCGCAAGACCTACGAGCGCCAGCCCGGCCGCACCACGGTGCTGACCCACGACGACGAGGGCGAGCTCGAAGAGAAGGAGGTCGTCTGGCACGAGGCCGACGGGCTGGTGCTCAAGCGCGAGCGCTACTCCTTCGCCGGCACGCTCGAACACCGCGAGGAGAACAGCTTCGATGCCGCGCGGCGCCTGGTCCGCAGGCTCGAGTCGGGCGCGGGCGGCGCCTTCGAGTCCGACCTGCGCTTCGCCTACGACGACCGCGGCCGCCTGCTCCAGCGCGTGCGCTACACCCAGCGGGGCACGGTCATCGACAAGGTCAGCTTCGCCTACGACGACAAGGACCGCGTGGTCGAAAACCGCGTCGGCAGCACCTACTGGCTCAAATTCACCTACGACGACGAAAACCACACCGAGACCCAGGAGCGCTACCGCGGCAACGCCCTCGAGGAGCACAACCTGGTCCGCTATTCGCCCGAGGGCCTCATGCTCGAGGAGCAGACCCTGGAGCGCCAGACGCGTTTCGAGTACGAGTTTTATGACCAGACGGCCTGAAAAACCGTCAGCAATCACAAATTGACATGTCAGAACAATATTCGGAAGATTCCATAAAGACCCTCGACTGGAAGGAGCACATCCGCAAGCGGCCGGGCATGTACATCGGCAAGCTGGGCGACGGCTCGTCGGCCGACGATGGGATCTACATCCTGATCAAGGAGGTGCTCGACAACTCCATCGACGAGTTCGCGATGGGCAACGGGCGCAAGATCGAGGTGGAAATCGCCGAGCACACCGTCCGCATCCGCGACTACGGCCGGGGCATCCCCCTGGGCAAGGTGCTCGATGTCAGCTCGAAGATGAACACCGGCGCCAAGTACGACTCCGAAGCCTTCAAGAAAGCCGTGGGCCTCAACGGCGTGGGCATCAAGGCCGTCAACGCCTTGTCCATCCATTTCGACATCCAGAGCTTCCGCGAGGGCAAGGCCAAGCGCGTGGTCTATTCGCAGGGCGAGCTGCTCGAAGAGCACCCGGTTTACGCTTCCGAAGAGCCGAACGGCACGCTCATCATCTTCAAGCCCGACCAGGGGGTCTTCGGTGGATACGAGTTCATGCGCGAGTATGTTGAGAGCATGATCAAGAACTACATCTTCCTCAACACCGGGCTGACCATCCACTTCAACGGGCAAAAGTACTTCTCGAAGAATGGCCTGCTCGACCTGCTGGAGGAGAACATGAGCGGCCCGGGGCTGTATCCCATCATCCACCTGCGGGGCAGCGACATCGAGGTGGCCCTGACCCACGGCAACCAGTACGGCGAGGAGTACTACTCCTTCGTCAACGGCCAGCACACCACCCAGGGCGGCACCCACTTGCAGTCTTTCCGCGAGGCCTACGTCAAGACCATCCGCGACTTCTTCAAGAAGGAGTACGATGTTACGGACATCCGTCAATCGCTGGTGGCCGCCATCAGCATCAAGGTGCAGGAGCCCATCTTCGAGTCGCAGACCAAGACCAAGCTCGGCTCCAAGAACATCGCCCCCGACGGCATGTCCGTCCGGCAGTTCATCATGGACTTCCTGACCCGCCAGCTCGACAACTTCCTGCACAAGAACACCGAGATCGCCCAGGCCCTCCAGGCCAAGATCGTCGAGTCCGAGAAGGAGCGCAAGGCCTTGACGGGCATCCGCAAGATCGCCCGCGAGCGCGCCAAACAGGTCAGCCTGCACAACCGCAAGCTCCGCGACTGCAAGGTCCACTACAACAAGACGCACGAGCGCGCTTCCGAGAGCACCATCTTCATCACCGAGGGCGACTCGGCCAGCGGCTCCATCACCAAAGCCCGCGACGTGCAGACCCAGGCCGTCTTCAGCCTCAAGGGCAAACCCCTGAACACCTTCGCGCTCACCAAGAAGATCGTCTATCAGAACGAGGAGTTCAACCTCTTGCAGGCGGCCCTCAACATCGAGAACGGAATCGAGGAGCTGCGCTACAACCGCGTGGTCATCGCCACCGATGCCGACGTGGACGGAATGCACATCCGCCTGCTGCTCATCACCTTCTTCCTCAAGTTCTTCCCCGAGGTCATCAAGAACAAGCACCTCTACATCCTCCAGACGCCGCTCTTCCGCGTCCGCGACAAGAACCGCACCTTCTACTGCTACTCCGACGAGGAAAAGCACAAGGCCATCGCCACCATCGGCAAGAACCCCGAGATAACACGCTTCAAAGGTCTGGGCGAGATTTCCCCCGACGAGTTCAAGCACTTCATCGGCCCCAAGATCCGGCTTGAGCCCGTCATCATCAAGCGCGAGGACTTCGTCGAGAAGATCCTCGAGTTCTACATGGGCAAGAACACCCCCGAAAGGCAGGATTTCATCATCGACAACCTGCGCGTCGAGGAGGACCTTGTCGAAGACGACTTCGCTTGAGCTTTGGTAAAATTCCTGGCAATGACTTGGATCACAACGCTTTTTCATTGGCCATGATCAGGGAGTCGAAGTTTTTCGCGGTGGACGACCTTCCCGCTTTCCGCGAGAAGTTGCTCCATTGGGGGAGCCTGCGCCAACCCTTTCTCTGGCTGGAGGGCAGCCCTTCCGAGCCCGACAACCCGCACGGCCCCTTCCCGAACTGGGCTGCTGCCGAGGCGGTTGACTCGCTCCTGTCCGACAGCGGTTCCCTCCAGAAGCTCCGCCTCTGGCACGCCAGCAAGCGCGATTTCGTCTTCGGATTCCTCAGCTACGAGCTCAAGGACGAGCTCGAGGATCTGCGGTCCGAAAACCCCACCGACTTCCCGGTTCCGCATCTGTTCTTCTTCCAAGCACGCTGGATTTTCCAGTTCCAAGCCGATGGTTTCAGACTGTCATGGCTTCCCGAAATCGACAATTCGGACCAGGCAGACAGGCTCTTCGTCGAAATCGTGCAAGGCCCTGGCGCAACCGAGGCCTTCCCCACGACCTTGGAGCCGCCCAGCTCCATGAGCCGCGAGCACTACCTCGAGCAGGTGGAGGCCCTCCGGCTGAACCTCCGCCGCGGCGACATCTACGAGATCAACTATTGCCAGAATTTCAGGGCCATGGCCCCCGGCTTGCGGCCCGACCTGCTCTACAAGCGGCTTGTCGGCCGGAAGCCGCCGCCCTTTTCGGCCTTCTTCCGCTGGAACGACCTCGCCCTGGCCTGCGCCAGCCCCGAGCGATTCCTGAAGAAGGACAGCCGCCGGCTCGTCTCGCAGCCCATCAAGGGCACCGCAGCGCGGGGCAAGGATTCCGCCGCCGATCAGCAGGCCCGGACAGCCCTGCTCGCCGACCTCAAGGAGCTTGCCGAGAACGTCATGATCGTGGACCTGGTCCGCAACGACCTGGCCAAGGTCTGCCTCGGCGGATCGGTCCGTGTGGACGAACTTTGTGAAATATACCGATTTCAAGATGTTTTTCAGCTCATTTCCACCGTTTCCGGAATCATGGCCCCCGAAGCGGACGCCTTCGACGCCCTGGCCGCCGCTTTCCCGATGGGTTCCATGACCGGGGCGCCCAAGCGACGGGCCTGCCAGCTCATCGAGCAGCGCGAGCTTTTCCGGCGCGGCCTCTACTCGGGCAGCATCGGCTACATCAGCCCCGAGGCAGACTTCGACTTCAACGTCGTCATTCGTAGCGCGTTGCTGCACCTGCCCAGCGGAAGGCTGAGCTATCCGGCAGGCAGCGCCATCACCTACGCCAGCCGCCCTGAGGGCGAGTGGCAGGAGTGCAGGGTCAAGGCGGGCCGATTTTTCGACTTATTCAACAAACTACCCGAATGAGAACCGACTTCCTCAACTTCGTGCAGAAGGAGAACCTTTTCAAGACCACCGACCGGGTGCTCCTGGCCGTCAGCGGCGGCATCGACTCGGTGGCCATGGCCGACCTTTTCGCCGGGGCCTTCATCGACTGCGCCATCGCGCATTGCAATTTCGCGCTGCGGGGCAAGGACTCGGACGAGGATGCCCTCTTTGTCGAAAAATTGGCCCAGAAGTACGCTTTGCCCTTCTTTGTTAAGCGGTTCGATACCATCGGCTTTGCCAAGAAGAAGGGGATTTCGCTGCAAATGGCCGCCCGCGAGCTGCGCTACAACTGGTTCGAGGAGCTCCGGACGGCCCACGGATTCGACTACGTGGCCGTCGCGCACCACAAGGACGACGTGGTCGAGACCTTCCACATCAACCTTTCCCGCGGAACAGGGCTCAAGGGACTGACCGGCATCCGTCCGAAAAACGGGCACATCGTCAGGCCCCTGTTGTACAGCAATCGTTCCCGAATTGTGGAATTTTGCAGGCGCAACAACCTCAGCTTCCGCGAAGACTCTTCCAACAACCATAAAAAGTACGCCCGAAGCCTTATTCGACACCATGTTTTGCCCAATCTTGAACAAGCTTTTCCAAACTATTCTTTGACCATCCTCAAAAACATCGACCGGTTTTCCGAAATCGAGCAGATTTTCAACAACGCCATCGAGCAGAAAAAGCAAGAGCTGGCCATACGCAAGGACGGCCTTTTCATGCTCGAAATCGAGAAGTTGCGGCTGCTCAACCCTTTGAGGACCTATCTTTTTGAATTTCTGTATGAGTTCAATTTCCAGAAGGAAATCGTCGAGGACATCATCGAGGGCTTGGATGCCAAGCCGGGAAACCAGTACTTTTCGACCACGCACCGCCTGGTCAAGGATCGGGATTTCCTGATTGTCGGCCCCAAGCCCAAGGCCGCGCCACGTGCCCTCAACCTTCACGAGGGCCAAGACGAGCTCATCCTCGACGACGGCAAAGGGGGAGCCCTCCGCCTGCGGTGCCAGGCTGTGGACTGGATTCCTGGACACCTGCCCCCCAGTTCGCCCGCCGCCGCCTATTTTGACCACGACAAGATAGACTTTCCCCTGTCGTTTCGCCATTGGCGGAAAGGCGACTTCTTCATGCCCATGGGCATGAAGAACAACAAGAAGCTCAGTGACTTCTTCATCGACAACAAGTTTTCCCTGGTCAAGAAGGAGCGGACCTGGCTGATGCTTTCGGGCGAGCAAGTGGTCTGGCTGGTGGCGCACCGCATCGACGAGCGTTACAAGATTACCGAGCAAACCCGCAAGGTCTTGATTGTCAATGTGGAAAGCCTTGATACGCAGAAACAGGACTAGCTTTTGAAACCAAGTCGCGTTCGGTGGCGGAATGCACAAACCGCCAGCAGTGTGCAAAATTGGGGTCGAAATGGACGCTGAGGACACGGATTTGGCGGGTTAATCGGTTTTGCTGAATATGCTGATCTTCGGCAAAACTTAATTTTCATACATTTTACTTTAAGTAAGACTTTGAAATTAGATTGTGTTAAATCTGAAATCAATGTTCGATTTTTTTCCACGAAAAACACGAAGAACACGAAATTTTTTGGGGATCGAAATTTGAAGAAGAGTCTCGCAAGGAGCCAAACCAATTGAGAGCCATCCCAATGAGACCAGGCCACCTGGCAAACTT
>JAIFMG010000119.1:11238-19525 GCA_020048645.1 Bacteroidota bacterium
TCGAGGACAAGAATATTTTTCGTGTTTTTCGTGCATTTCGTGGAAAAAATCTTTTCGTATTGATAATGCAAACTGAATCTAGCCTTTTACTCGCCACAATTTGGCAACCCGAAAAGAAGACGGAAATATCCTTATTTTCGCTGGCGCGAACCATACCCCCTCCACCATGCAGACAACCGAAGCCATCCGCGAAAGACACACCCTCAAGATGCTGGCCGAGACGCCCTGGCCCACCCAAACCCCGTCTAGCCTGGCCACCGCGCGGCTGCTCCCCGAGCTTTGCGCGCTGGCGGGGTGGGCGCCCTTCCACCAGCCTTGCCACTCCAGCCACCGCAAGGCCGGGCTGGACGCCCTGGCGCCCTGGCGCTTCTACCTGCTCGACGCCGACGGCTGCCGACGGCTGGCCGACTTCCTGGCCCGCTCGGGCCGAGACGCCGGCAAACTCCTGCCCATGCTCTGGGCCGCCGACGCCCTCGTGCAGGCCACTTGGCTGCCCAACCCGCCCGAACCCGGTACGACAGGCCTCTTCGAGGCCGACATGGCCAACATGGAGCACCTGGCCGCAGCCTCGGCTGCCGTGCAGAACATGCTCCTGGCCGCCACCGACGCCGGGCTCAACAACTACTGGTCGAGCGGCGGGC
Organism: Bacteroidota bacterium; assembly: GCA_020048645.1. Classification (GTDB taxonomy): domain Bacteria; phylum Bacteroidota; class Bacteroidia; order Bacteroidales; family UBA6013; genus UBA6013. The sequence continues at coordinate 11,880 of JAIFMG010000119.1, forward strand.
TGCTCCGCGAGGCCTGGGCGCTCGAGCACCTGGGCATCCCTACCGGCGAGCTGCTCCTGGCCAGCGTGTTCCTCTTCCCCAACGAAGCCCAAGGCCCTTGCCTGCGCATGCCCGGGAAGCTCCGCGAAAAGCGGGGCCAGTGGGACCAATGGGCCCGATGGGCCCGATGGGCCCGATGGGCCAGCCCCAACGAGCAGGCGGCGGAAAGCGGCTCGCGGCAAGGGTAGGCCCCAGCCCCTCAGAGCTTGCGCCCCACGAAGACGGCCCACCACTGGCCCGGCTGCGGCGCCGGGAGCACCATGCCCTCCGCCACCTGGCCCTCGGCCGTCTTGAGCCGGGCCATGGCCGCCTGGCCCTCGCGCAGGGCCTGGCGCGTGGCCTCCGGATCCTCCAGCAAGGCCCAGAAGTCTCGCGAACCGGCCAGCTCGCGGGCCTCCCTACCGGCCGGGCGGGCGCCCAGGCGCTGGTCGATGCCGAAGACCAGCACGCGGTCGCCCGCCTGCTCCAGCAGCGCGTTCCACTGGAGGTCCAGCCGCGAGGCCAGTTGCCGCTCGTGCTCCTCGATGGCCCGGATGTGGACCTGGGTCTCGGCCTCCAGTTGCACGAAGGCCGTGATGTCGTGGGCCAGGTGCAGCACGGCGCTGGTCTCCCCGTCGGCGTCGAGGATGGGCGAGAAGCTCTCGTCGAGCCAGAGCATTCCTTGGCGGCCCCTCATCCTCGATTGCTGCCGGTGGCCCTGCCCCTGGCGCAAGGACTTCCAGAAGCCGGCATAGTCGCTCCAGATTTCCTGCTGCTCGTCAATCAGATCGCTGTGTATCAATTTCATGGCTTCGGCCATCGAAAGCCCCAGTTTCTCCAGGGCCACGTCGCTGGCCCGGCGGACGCGGCCGTTGGTGTCGTACTCGATGACGAAGAGCGCGTCGTCCATGGTCTCGATGATGCTGGCCATGCGGGCCTCCTTGCGGGCCGATTCCTCCTGGGTGGCCTGGAGCTCCTCAAGGTTCTGGCGCATCTCCTCCTCCTGGGCGGCGAGCTCTTCGGCCTGCTCCTTCGAGCGCTCGAGCAGGAGCTCGGTCTTGCTGGCGATCTTGGCCCTTTCGAGGGCGGTGGCGACCTGGGCGCAGATGCGCTCCAAGAAGGCGACCTGCTCGGGGGCGAAGACACTGAACGACGACAGCTCGATGGCGCCCAGAACGGCCTGTGGGGTGGCCATGGGCGCCACCAGGTAGCAGTTGGGCAAGGCCTGGCCGAGGCCGGAGGTGATGCGGGCGAAATCGGGCGGCACCTCCTTGAGCAGCAGGGTCTCCCGTTCGGCCACGCAGCGCCCGACCAGGCCCTCCTCGAGGGCGAAGCGCACGCGCTCGGCGCGCTCGCGGCCATAGGCGAAGGCCGCCAATTGGCGAAGGCCCGGCGGATCGTGCTCGTCGTCGAGCAGGAAGAAGGCGCCCTGGGCAGCGCCAAGCTGCTCCACCAGGCCCGAGAGCACCGCCGAAGCCACGGCATCGAGCTCGCCCGAGTGGCGCTGCAGGATCTCGGCGAAACGCGAGGCCCCTTTCTCCATCCAGCGGGCGACGGCCTCATGCTCGTGCGCCTTGGCCTGTTCTTCCTGCTGTGCCCTAAGGCTTTCGGCCATTTGGTTTAAAGCCTCGGTCAAGCTGTCGCCAGGGCCCAGCGGAGGCAGGTCGGCGTCGAAATGGCCCTGCTCGACCCGCTGGGCGAACTGCGTCTTCTGGGCCAGGGAGAGCGCGAACGAATCGACCCGCTCTTCGAGGAGGGCCAGTTCGCGGATGGGGCTCTGGCCCTCGCGGGGCACGGCCTGGCCCTCGAGCAGGCCCAAGGTGGCCTGTTCGACACGTTCGATGCCCAGAAGCAGGCGCCTGCGGAACACGGATACCCAAGCCATCACCAGGGCGATCAAGAGGAGCACGGCCAGGCCCAGGCGCCAACTTCCGCTGGCCCCGAAATGCGCCCCGACAGCGCGCGAAAGGTTCTGGGCCTCGCGCAGAAGCTCGGCGGAAAGCTCGGCGTCCTGGCCCCGCAAGCCCTCGAGGGGCGAGAGGCCCAGCTCGGCGTCGGCCAGCACCAGCTTGTCCACCTTCGACCCGTAGGAAAGCAGAAGCGAGCGGAAGGCCTCGGCGGCCATGGGCGGGACGCTGGACCCGGAAAGCCGGGCGGCGATCTCGCGGGCCTTGATGTTCATCGCGTTGGCCGTGGCCGCCTCGGGGCGGGACTCGTAGCGGCTTTCGAGCCTTCGCAGCTCCACCACGCCCAGCCGCAGCGAGGCGTCGCCCTCCAGGCGGGCCATGCTCTCCAGCCGCTCGCCCGTGGGGACCAGCTCCGCCCAGAAGCCGTCCCGCAGATCCACGGCCTGCGCCCACTCGCGTGTCAAGGCGCGGTAGGCCACCAGCTTGTTCTCCAGCTCGGCCAGGTGCATCATCGCCGCGGCGGCGTCATGCTCCTGCAAGGCCGCGCCCAGTTGCGGAAGCTCCCAGAGCACCTGGTCGGCCTGCGCCTCGAAGGCGGCGAAATCTTCGCTCTCAACAAGGCTTATACCCCTTTCTTCCAAGGATTTGTGCGACTGCAATTGAAGCCTTGCCAGAAATAGCCGTTGAACCTCCTGGCCCATCTGCGCGGCCTTGATGGCCAGCGCGGAGATTTCGCGGGTCTGCTCCAGCGAGCGCCAGGCCAGGGCCGCCAGCAGCCCGATGCTGAGCGCGGCCACGCCGAGCAGCAATCCTAGGCGGCGGGCCAGGGGCAGGGTCTTTGGGGCGAATTTCCAGTCCATGCGCCAAAGATAGGAAAAAGCGCCCTGCCATGGCCTGCCCCGCCCTCCGCCCGGCGGCCGTTTCTTCGCCCCATCGTCCGGCTAGGTTTTGGCGGATCGAATCGGCGACCGGAAAAAGCACAGGGGCGGAGCGGATTTCGCGGATGGATGCCCAGTCGCGTCCGCTGGCGAAAAACGAAACTCGCCAGCGAAAGGCAAAATTTGGGTCGAAAGGCACGCGGAGGACAAGGATTTGGCGGACCAATCGGGTTTGCTGAACAAGCCGATCTTCGTCAAAACTTCATTTTCATCCCTTCCATTTCACAAATTCATGGGCCAAAATAAGGTCATTCTGACTCCGCCAATTGATTTTCTACTAAGGTTTTACCCAAAAATAAGGTCTTGTGCCAAGCTGCGTTCGCTGGTGAAATATCTGAAACATCAGTTTCCCACAGATTCGGGCTGTTCCGACCATTTCCATCGCCGGATTATTTCGCCCTTTCAGGGCTTGGGAAGGGTTGGCGTCCGCGTTCCGATGGGCTTCACCCATCGCTATGATATTGCGCCCCTTCGGGGCTTTCGCGGCGATGCCCAGGCATCCGAAAGGGGCGTAGCCCTGGCATCTTCGTAGGATCGCAGCCCAGCGGGTCTTCAAAAGGGGCGTAGCCCTGGCATCTTATACCCAATTGCTATCCAAGGTGATAGATTGCCTTGAGGTGTCTTGGTCTTCGCATTGAACCCCTGCGGGGTTCTCGTCCGCGGTGGTTCTCTGCTCCCCGGATTTCATCCGGGGCTATCCAAATTCAATCCCTTCGGGATTTGCGGAACAGCCGGATTTTGTCGGGTGCTGGTGCTTGGGACGTTTCATCCCATAAATCAACTTGGGACAAATCATTGATCGACAGAAACTTCCATCTTGGCCATTTGCTGATGGTTCTGTTTTCACACAAAAAAAACCGAACAAAATATCACCAACACTCCTGAACGCGAATTGGCATAAACCTTTGGCCATGTGCCCGATGCGGGAAAATTTGCGGCTTTTGTCGGGCAGTAGTGTTTTTTTTCCTTTTTTTGGGGGATGCCCATGCCCGGCGGGCGCGTGCCTGCCGATGGGTCCATCGCCAAACGAGAAAGCCCTGTCTCCCCATGAAAAAGCTGGCCATTGTCATCACACACCCCATCCAGTACTACGCCCCCTGGTTCGCGCTGCTGGCGGCCCGGGGGACGGTGCGCCCCAAGGTCTTCCACACCTGGAGCCAGGCGCGCGAGCGGGTGCTGGACGCTGGCTTCGGCAAGAGCCTCGCGTGGGACATCCCGCTGCTGGATGGCTACGAGCACGAGTTCGTCGAGAACCGCTCGCCCCGGCCGTCGGACCAGCACTTCCGGGGCATCGACAATCCGGATCTGATCGCGCGGATTGAGGCCTTCGAGCCTGATTTCCTTTTGGTTTTCGGGTGGAATTTCAAGTCGCACCTCAAGGCGATGCGCCATTTCAAGGGGCGGATTCCGGTGGGTTTCCGGGGCGACTCGACGCTGCTCGACGAGCGGCCGGGCCCCCGGCGCTGGCTGCGGCGGCTGGCCCTGCGCTGGGTCTATCGGCACATCGACATGGCCTTCGCGGTGGGGCAGTCGAGCCGGGCGTACTTCGCGGCGCACGGCCTGGGCCCGGGGCGGATACGGCTGGCCCCGCACGCCATCGACAACGCCCGCTTCGGGACGCTGGACGGCGCGGCGCGGGCCGAGCTGGCGGGCTGGCGGCAGTCGCTGAACCCCGACGGGCGGCGGGTGTTCCTGTTCGTGGGCAAGTTCGAGCCGAAGAAGGACCCGCTGCTGCTGGCCCGGGCGGCGGCGCTCATGCCCGGCTGCCTGTTCGTGATGGTGGGCGACGGGGTGCTGCGCCCGGAGCTGGAGGCCCTGGCCGCGGCGAGCGAGAACCTTCGGCTTCTGCCGTTCCAGAACCAGTCGCGGATGCCGCTGGTCTATCGGCTGGGCGACTGCCTGTGCCTGCCCTCGGCGGGGCCGGGCGAGACCTGGGGCCTGGCGGCCAACGAGGCCATGGCCTGCGGGCTGCCGGTGCTGCTGTCCGACAAAGTGGGCGGGCACCCCGACCTGGTGGCCGAGGGACGCACGGGCCGGACTTTCCGGGCCGGGAGCCTAGAGGCGCTGCTGGAGGCGCTGGTGGCCTTGCGCGGCGCGGACCTGGAGCGGATGGGCCGCCAGGCGCGGGAGCACGTGCAGGCCTTCTCGTTCGGGGCCATCTGCCAGGCCCTGGAAGACTGGTGCCAGGGGCGCTGATCCGGCAAAAAGCCGCAGCGGTGGGCCTCGGCTGTCCATTTTTTGCTACATTGGTCATCCGTAGAGGCCTGGCGGGTGCCGAGGCATCATCCCCCAAAAAAAACGGAAAGCAAGATGGAAGAACAAAACCAGAGTTTCGAGAGCCGGCTGGAGCTGGGCCAGTTGAGCGCGGCCGCGGAGCGCGTGCGGGGCCAGATGGGCCAGGTCATCGTGGGACAGGAGCAGATGCTCCAGCAGATCTTGGTGGCCATCCTGGCCGATGGGCACATCCTGATCGAGGGCGTGCCGGGGGTGGCCAAGACCCTGGCGGCCAAGCTGGTGGCCCGGAGCATCTCGGCCGGCTTCTCGCGCATCCAGTTCACGCCCGACCTGATGCCCTCCGACGTAACGGGCACGACCCTCTTCAACGCCAAGACCAGCGCGTTCGAGTTCAGGCCGGGGCCCATCTTCTCGAACATCGTGCTGATCGACGAGATCAACCGCGCCCCGGCCAAGACGCAGGCCTCGCTGTTCGAGGTCATGGAGGAGCGCCAGGTTACGGTGGATGGGAAGACCTACCCCATGGCCCCGCCCTTCATGGTGCTGGCCACGCAGAACCCGATCGAGCAGGAGGGGACCTACCGACTGCCGGAAGCCCAGTTGGACCGCTTCCTGCTGAAGCTGGAGGTGGGCTACCCGGGGCTTGAGGAGGAAGTCGAGATCCTGAACCGGCAGGAGGCCAACGCGGAGGTCTTCCGGCTGGAGCGCTTCGAGCCGGTGCTGACGGTGGCCCAGATCGTGGAGATGCGCCAACTGGTGCGGCAGGTCAAGGTCGAGGCCAACCTGCGGCGCTACATCGCCCAGGTGGTCCACCGCACCCGCAACAACCCCGCCCTCTACCTGGGCGCCTCGCCCCGGGCCTCGCTGGCGCTGATGGCCACCTCCAAGGCCCTGGCCGCCCTGCGGGGCCGCGACTTCGTGACCCCGGAGGACGTCAAGGAAATGGCGCCGCCCGTGCTGCGCCACCGGGTGCTGCTGACGGCCGAGAAGGAGATGGAGGGCCTGACTGCCTCCGAAGTGGTGCGCCGCGTGGTCGAAAGCGTCGAAATCCCCCGCTGAGCCATGCCCAGGGACCTGTTCTTGCACGAGCGTTTCTTCCAGGCCCTGGGGCTTGTGGCGGCGGTGTTCCTGCTGGGCGGGTTCTTCCCCCCGCTGCTGGGCCTGGGCAAGGTGCTCTTCTTCCTGCTGGCGGCCGTGGTGCTGGTGGACGCGCTGCTGCTGTTCAACCGCCCGGCCGACGTGGTCGAGGCCGGGCGCGAGGCCCCGGACCGCCTGTCGAACGGCGACAGGAACATCCTGCCGGTGCGCCTGACCAACCGCTACCCCTTCCGGATGAGCTTCCGGCTGATCGACGAGCTGCCGCTGCAGTTCCAGGCCAGGGACTTCCTGCTCGCGGCCGAGCTCGGGCCGGGCGAGAGCCTGCGGATGGAGTACGCGCTGCGCCCCACGCTGCGCGGGGCCTACCGCTTCGGGCACCTGAACGTCTATGCCCGCTCGGCCATCGGCCTGCTCGAGCGGCGCTTCCGTTTCGACCAGGGCAAGGAGGTGGCCGTTTACCCGGCCTTCCTGCAGATGCGCAAGTACGAGCTGCTGGCCATCTCGAACCGCCTGGTCGAGGCCGGCGTCAAGAAGGTGCGCCGCATCGCCAACAACAAGGAGTTCGAGCAGATCCGCGACTACGTCCTGGGCGACGACTACCGCGACATCAACTGGAAGGCCACCGCCCGCCGGGCCCACCTGATGGTCAACCAGTACCAGGACGAGAAGTCGCAGCAGGTCTTCTGCGTGGTGGACATGGGCCGCACCATGCGCTCGCCCTTCGGGGGGATGAGCCTGCTCGACTACGCCATCAACGCCAGCCTGGTGCTTTCCAACATCGCCATGCACAAGCAGGACAAGGCCGGGCTGGTCACCTTCTCGAACAAGATGGGGACGGTGCTGCCAGCCGCGCGCGGGCCCAAGCAGATGAGGGCCATCCTGGAAAGCCTCTACAAGCAGGAGACCGACTTCAAGGAATCGGACCACGAGCTGCTCTACGCCAACCTCAAGCGGAAGATCCGCCAGCGGAGCCTGGTGCTGCTGTTCACCAACTTCGAGGGGCTGGTCTCGGCGCAGCGCCAAATGCCTTTCCTGCAAGCGCTGGCCAAGAGCCACCTGGTCGTGGTCATCTTCTTCGAGAACACCGAGCTGCGCGCCCTGGTGGACGCCGAGGCCCTCGACCTGGAGACGGCCTACATCCAGACCATCGCCGAGAAATACGCCTACGAGAAGCGGCTGATCGTCAAGGAGTTTGCCCGCCACGGCATCATGAGCGTGCTGACCCAGCCCCAGAACCTGACCGTGGACACGCTGAACAAGTACCTCGAAATCAAGTCGATGGGCAAGTTCTGAAACCAAGTTGCTTTGGGTGGTGCATTATGCAAATCGACAGCGTCCAGCAAAATTTGAGGTCAAAAAGCGTAACTATTTAGGTCATCTCGCATTTGACGGAAAGGAAGTTGTGGCCGTCAAAAGTGTTTTTGAGCTCCCTGAAAATGTTTCTTCCCTG
>JAIFMG010000150.1 GCA_020048645.1 Bacteroidota bacterium
TGTCGGAAGGAATGACCATGCGCTGCCGTGGATGTGGATTCGGAACCTGTTTTTTTTATACTAACGCAAATATACCTAAATAATTACATTTTTTTTTCGTTATTCGTTGTTGGGATTTTTCAATAAACGATAAGGTTATTACTTCCACCCTCCACAATTCCTACTACCCAAAAGAACCATTGTGCAACTACGAATTAAATGCACAGCTCCAGAAGCCGCGCCAAGCCGTCAAAATTCGTATCGACAGGTTTGGGAAGTTTGGCTGCCGGCTTTGGCACTGGACATCCGAGGTTATGAAGGGTAGCTTGATCATCGGGGGGCGGGGAATTGACGATGCCCAAAATACAAACTGTACTCTGAATAAACAAGCGCCTTCGCGATTTTTTGAATTCGAGGGCGGTATGCCGCGCGCGCAGTTGAGGAACAGCAGGTGCTTCTTGACCGGAGAAATTGATTTTGCCCGTGTCAATCCTTTTTGCGCTACCCACACACTTTTATGAAGAATCGATTTTTTTGGCATTTCGGCACGGCCCCGCTATCTTTAGGCTTTGGCCCCGCGTGGGGGCTTCCCAACTAGCTTCAACCATCAACAACAAAATAAGATGCAGAACCAACGCGACCCGCATACTTTTTCGAACTATGAGGTAATCAAGCTGTTCCACATGGATTTGAAAATCAGGGTGAATTTCGTACACAACATCCTGAGCTCGACGGTCACCCTGTACTTCAACAACCACACCGGCGCGCGCCAAGTGGTGCTCGACACCAACCAGTTGGAAATCCATGAGGTGCTGCTCGACCCCAACACGCCGGCCCATTTCGAGCTGGGTGAGGAGCGGCCCTGGCTGGGGCGTCCGCTGATCATCGACATCAAGGAGACCTCGCGGGAGGTGACCATCCGTTACACGACCTCGCCCCAGGCGGCGGCCTTGCAGTGGCTCAAGCCCGAGCAGACCTTCGACAAGAAGCAGCCGTTCTTGTTCACGCAAGGGCAGGCCATCCTGACGCGATCTTGGATCCCTTGCCAGGACACGCCCTCGGTGCGCTTCACCTACGCGGCCTACGTGGACATGTACTACGGCTTCTGGCCGGTCATGAGCGCCCATAACTACGAGGTCTTCAGCGACAACCCGCCCTACTACCTCCACATGAACGTGCCCATCCCCAGCTACCTCATGTCCCTGGCGGTGGGCAACATAGCCTACAAGAAGATCAGCAGGCGCACCGGAGTTTACGCCGAGCCGGGAATGCTCGACAAGGCCCACTGGGAGTTCGGGCAGATCGAGGAGATGGTGGCCGCAGCCGAAAAGCTCTACGGACCCTACCAATGGCACCGGTTCGACGTGCTGCTCATGCCGCCCAGCTTTCCCTTCGGCGGGATGGAGAACCCCAAGCTGACCTTCGCCACGCCGACCATCCTGGCCGGAGACCGCTCCCTGGTCAGCCTCGTGGCCCACGAGCTGGCGCACTCCTGGTCGGGCAACCTGGTCACCAACGCCACCTGGAACGACTTCTGGCTCAACGAGGGCTTCACGGTCTATTTCGAACGGCGCATCATGGAGGCCATCGAGGGCGAATCTTACGCCCGGATGCTGGCCCAGCTCGGCCGCATCGAGCTCGACAAGACCCTGCGCGCGCTCGGGCACGACCATCCGGACACCTGCCTCTACCTCAACCTGGAGGGCCGCGACCCCGACGAGGGCGTCACGCCCATCGCCTACGAGAAGGGATTCTTCTTCCTGCTCACCCTCGAAAGCCTCATTGGCAGAGAGCGTTTCGACGCTTTCATGAAGGAACACTTCACCCGCTGGTCCTGGAAGAGCATCAGCACCCGCCAGTTCGTCGAAAGCCTCGAGCAGGGCCTCCTGGCCGAGATTCCCGGCCTGAGCGAGCGCCTGCGCCCCCACGAGTGGATCTACCAGCCCGGGCTGCCCGACAACTGCGTCGAGGTCCGCTCGGAGCGCTTCGAGGCGGTGCGTCAGGCCGCCGAGGGCTGGCAGGCCCAGACGCCAGCCGCCGAACTGCCCACCCAGGGCTGGAGCTCGCACGAATGGCTCTACTTCCTGCACGCGCTGCCCGAAAGCCTGGACCAGCCGCAATTGCAGGAGCTCGACGCCGCCTTCGGCTTCACCCAGTCGGGCAACTCCGAAATCCTCTGCGCCTGGCTCGAACTGGCCATCCGCAACCACTACGCGCCCGCGCTGGACGCCGCCGCCGCCTTCCTCCAAAAGTACGGCCGGCGGAAGTTCCAGACCCCGCTCTTCCGCGCCCTGCTCGACTCGGGCTACAAGGAGCTGGCCCAGGAAATCTACCGGAAAGCCAGGCCCAACTACCACTTCCTCAGCACCAACGCGCTCGATTCCCTCCTCGACTGGAAAGCCAAAGGAACCCAACCCAAAACCTTGTCATGAAACATGCCCTGAAAATCGGCGCGCTGGCCCTGCTCGGCCTCGCGCTGGCCAATTGCGGCGACAAGCACGAGCCCCGGACCCTCTACGAAAGCCCCGCCTTCACCCTCATGACCGACAAGGTCAGCGAAGGCGAATGGACGGCCACGGCCCTTTCGGACCACGAGCTCCAGTCGAGCTACCGCGTGGAGGACACCGAGAACACCTCCGGCCGCTGGGCCCTGTCGGCCAACATCGACCGCTACCCGGACTTCCAGACCGACGCGCCCCTGCTCGTGGCCCTGCACAAGCTCTCGCTCGAAGAGCTCGAAAAGCTGCGCACCCCCGACGGCAAGCTGCTCAACACCGGCGCCAAGTGGGCCGGCGTCTGGACCCGCGACGTCAGCTACAGCATCGTCCTGGCCCTGGCCTACCTCGACCCCCAGACCGCCATGGACTGCCTCCGCCAGAAGGTCAAGAACGGCAAGATCATCCAGGACACAGGAACCGGAGGCTCATGGCCCATTTCGACCGACCGCATGACCTGGGCCCTGGCCGCCTGGGAAATCTACCGCGTCACCGCCGACACCCAGTGGCTCAAGGAAAGCTTCGAAATCATCGCCGCTTCCGCCAAGGCCGACACCTACATCGCCTTCGGCGAGGGCACCCTGGCCCTGGGCGAGTCCTCCTTCCTCGACTGGCGCGAGCAATCGTACCCCCGCTGGATGGACCCCGTGGACATCTACGCCTCCGAAGCCCTGGGAACCAACGCGGTGCACGCGGCCACCTACGAAATCCTTATCCGAATGTCGGAGCGCCTGGGCCTGCCCGCCGAGGCTTACGCCGAACGCCGCGAGCGCCTGGTCGCGCAGCTCAACGGGCGGCTCTGGTCCGATTCGCTCGGGTATTTCCAACAGTTCACCTACGGCAGGCACTACCCCGCCCTCTCGCCCCGCCCCGAGGCCCTGGGCGAGGCCCTCTGCGTCCTCTACGACCTGACCGACAGCGAGCGAGGCCGCAGCATCCTGCGCCAGTTCCCCGTTACGCCCTACGGCACGCCCTGCTTCTACCCGCAGATCCCCGACATCCCGCCCTACCACAACGACGCCATCTGGCCCTTCGTCCAAGGGTTCTGGAACCTGGCCGCCGCCAAGGTCGGAAACCAGGACGCCCTGCTGCATGGCATGGCATCGCTCTACCGCGCCGCCGCCCTTTTCCTGACCAACAAGGAGAACCTCGTGGCCAGCACCGGCCACCCCGACGGAACCGAGCTCAACTCCGACCGCCAGCTCTGGAGCGTGGCCGCCAACCTGGCCATGACCTACCGCGTCCTGCTCGGCATGGCCTTCGAGCCCGAGGGAATCCGCTTCGCCCCCAGCGTGCCCGAGCCTTTCGCCGGAACCTACACCGCCGAGGGATTTCGCTACCGCCAGGCCACCCTCGACATCACCGTCGAGGGATGGGGCAACCAGATCGAGCGGTTCGAGCTGGACGGCGAGCCTGCCGACGCTTTCCTCCCAGGCGACCTGCAAGGAAACCACACCGTCCACATCATCCTCAAAGCCAATGGTTTCACCGCCGACAAGCAGAATTTGGTTGAAAACCATTTCAGCCTGCCCGCGCCCGAGGCCGTGGCCAAGGAGGACGTGTTCGTCTGGAAGCCTGTCGAGTGGGCCGAGCGCTACATCGTCTTCCGCGACGGCAAGGCCTGGGCCAGCGTCGCCGAGCCCACCGAGTTCAAGGTCGAGAGCCCGGCCCTGGTCGTCATGCAGGTGCTGGCCGTGGACAAGCTCGGCTGGCAGAGCTTCCTGAGCGAGCCGGTGCTCTTCCACCCCGAAGCCCTCTTCGTCGAGGCCGAGACCGTCGGCACGGCCAAGGCCGACGGGGCCACGGGCTTCAGCGGCAGTGGCTTCATCGAGACCACGCAGGAGCTCAACAACGAACTGACCTTCAGCTTTGAAGCACCCGCAGAAGGCGAGTATTGGCTCGATTTCCGCTTTTCGAACGGCAACGGCCCGCTCAACACCGAGAACAAGTGCGCCATCCGCAGCTACAAGTTCAACGGCGAGTACCGCGGGGCCTTCGTCTTCCCGCAACTGGGCGAGCCTGGCGACTGGAGCCATTGGGGATACTCGAACCCCATCCGCGTGGAGGTGCGCAAAGGCCAGAACGAGCTGGTCCTGTACTACGAAGCGATGGACGAGAACATGAACGGCGCGGAGAACCGGGCCTTCCTCGACCACCTGCGCGTCATTCCCGCACGCTGACCGGGCCACGGCGACGCATCCGCCCACCCAGGCCAGGCCCCCAAGCCCCATCGCGGGCCGCGAGGAGGCCTGGCCTTTTTTTGCGTATTTTCGCGAGGCTTGGGCGGGCCGCTGGTCTTGGCACGCGCTCCGGAGGCCAGGGCCTGCGTTATGCTTGGGCGCGCGGCTTTCCGGTCCTGACCCGCAGGTGGCCGCCTTTGGCCCAAGCCCGCCTCCCAACCTCCAAACTCTGCTCCATGCGCCAGCTCGTCTCCCTGCTTTCGCTGCTCTTGCTCCTGGCCTTGCCCGCCGTGGCCCAGCACAATGCCGTCAACCCCGACGGCCCCAACGTCTTCCGCTACCCCGACGGCACGGTTTCGAGCGAAGGCCCCATGCGCGGCGGACAGCCCGACGGCTACTGGAAGACCTACTACCCGAGCGGCCGGCTCAAATCCGAGGGCAACCGGGTGGACTACCGCCTCGACGGGCCTTGGATCTTCTTCGCTGAAAATGGCGACACCAGCCAAGTGGTGAGCTACCGCGCGGGCAAGAAGAACGGCTATACGCTTGGCTACCAGGCCACCGACAGCCTGCGCGGACGGCGCAACCTGCCCAGCTCGCGCGAGCTTTTCCTGGACGACGTGCAGCAGGGAACCTCGTTCTACTACCATCCCGACGGCAGCCTGCGCGAGCGTGTGCCGTACCAGAACGGCCAGCGCGAGGGCCTGGGCTGGGAACACGCGCCCGATGGCCGCGTGGTGAGCGTGCTGACCTACCGGCACGGCCGGATGGTGGCCCGCGAGAACATCAACCGCTTCGACGACCAGGGGCGCAAGCAGGGCCTGTGGAAGGAGTTCCACGAAAACGGCACGGCCAGCCTCGAGGCCAGCTACCGCGACGGGCAGTTGCACGGCCCCTGGCGCCGCCTCGACAGCCGCGGCAACGTCCTCGAAAGCCAGCTCTACCAGGAAGGCCTGCTCATCGAGGCCCAGCCTGACGAGGACCCGAAGGTGGAGATACGCGAGCGCTTCCACCCCAACGGGCAAATGGCCAGCAGCGGCGGCTACCGCGAAGGCCGCCCGGTGGGCGTCCACCGCGAGTTCGACGCGCAGGGCCAAGTGGTGGCGGCCACGACCTTCGACACGCTGGGCGCCCCGGCGGCCCGCGGCGTGGTGGACCTGGCGGGCAAGCCGCAGGGCGAATGGACCTACTTCCACCCCGGCACCGAGCAGCCCCGGGCCGTCGGCCGCTACGAAAACGGCAAGCGCAACGGCGACTGGAAGTTCTACTACCCCGGCGGCACGCTGGAGCAGTCGGGCGGCTACGGCGGCGGCCTCGAGACGGGCACCTGGAAATGGTTCTCGCCCGAGGGAAAGCTGATCCGCGAGGAATCGTTCTACCGCGGCAAGGAAGACGGCCGCAGCGTCGAGTACGGCCCCGACGGGCAGGTGCTGGTCGAGGGCGAGTACATCGAGGGCTACCGCGAGGGCCTCTGGAGCTACCACGTGGGCGACCACAGCGAGCAGGGCGAGTACCGCAACGGCCTGCGCCACGGCATCTGGAAGCACTACTACGCCGATGGCAGCCTGCGCTTCGAGGGCGAGTACATGATGGGCGGCGAGGCGGGCGTCCACCGCGAGTTCTACCCCGGCGGCAACCTCAAGTGGCAGGGCGAGTACAGCGGCGGACGGCGGCACGGCCTCTGGAGCTTCTACGACCCGCAGGGCACGCTGAGCATGACCATCACCTACGAGCTGGGCAAGGAAGTCCGAATCGACGGGAAAAAGGTCGAAAACTAAGCAGGCTGGCTATCTTTGGCCCCAACGCAAACCGCACCGCACGATGGATTTCAGGAACCCCAAGTTTTCAGAGAACGAACTGGAGCAGGACCGCAAGCTGCGCCCGCAAGGCTTCGACGACTTCAGCGGCCAGCCCAAGGTGCTCGAGAACCTGCGGGTCTTCGTCAAGGCCGCGCTGCTGCGGGGCGAGGCGCTCGACCACGTCCTGCTGCACGGCCCCCCCGGGCTGGGCAAGACCACCCTGGCCAACATCATCGCCAACGAGCTGGGGGTCAACCTCAAGCTAAGCTCCGGCCCGGTGCTCGACAAGCCCGGCGACCTGGCGGGCCTGCTCACCTCGCTCGAAACCAACGACGTGCTGTTCATCGACGAGATCCACCGGCTCAGCCCCGTGGTGGAGGAGTACCTCTACTCGGCCATGGAAGACTACCGCATCGACATCATGATCGACAAAGGGCCCAGCGCTCGGAGCGTGCAGCTCGCCCTGAACCCCTTCACGCTGGTGGGCGCGACCACCCGCAGCGGCCTGCTGACCAGCCCCCTGCGGGCGCGCTTCGGCATCAACTCGCTGCTCGAGTACTACCACGAGGAGGTGCTCACGCGCATCGTGGTCCGCTCGGCGGCCATCTTGCAGGTGCCCATCGACCTGGTCTCGGCCACCGAGATCGCCCGGCGCAGCCGCGGCACGCCCCGCGTGGCCAACGCGCTGCTCCGCCGGGTGCGCGACTTCGCCCAGGTCAAGGGCAACGGCGCCATCGACCTGGCCATCGCCCAGTACGCCCTGGAGGCCCTGAGCATCGACAAGAACGGCCTCGACGAGATGGACAACAAGATCCTCAACACCATCATCGACAAGTTCCGGGGCGGGCCTGTCGGCATCTCCACCATTGCCACGGCCGTGGGCGAGGACGGGGGCACGCTGGAGGAGGTCTATGAGCCTTTCCTGATCATGCAGGGCTTCATCAAGCGCACGCCCCGCGGCCGCGAAGCCACCCACCTGGCCTACGAGCACTTGGGCAAGACCCGGATCGACGGGGCGCAGGCCTCCTTGTTCGGATAAGCGCCGCGAGAAGCATCGACTTCGTTTCCAAAACCTCGAAAAACGCATCCCCACCATGTCCCTGAAAATCGCCCTGGCCTGCGACCACGCGGCCTACGAAACCAAGCAGGCCCTCAAGCAGCACCTGCTCTCCCTTGGCCACGAGGTCGAGGACTTCGGCACCCACGGCCCCGAAAGCGTGGACTACCCGGACTTCGCGCACCCGCTGGCCCTGGCCGTCGAGCAAGGCCGCTGCCAGCTCGGCATGGCCATGTGCGGCTCGGGCAACGGCATCAACATGACCCTGAACAAGCACCAGGCCATCCGCTCGGCCCTGTGCTGGACCCCCGAGCTGGCCCGCCTGGCCCGCCAGCACAACGACGCCAACGTGATGGCCCTGCCCGGGCGCTTCGTCAGCCACGAGCAGGCCCTCCAGATCGCCGACGCCTTCCTCGAGGCCGAGTTCGAAGGCGGCCGGCACCAACGCCGTATCGACAAGATCGCCCTCTAGGCCCAAGGCCCAAGGGCGTTTTTGGGGACAAAATGCGCAAAAACACCTGATTTCAAGGCTTTTTGCGGAGATTAAGCTACTAAAATCCTTGTTTATGCTTAAATTCGTGGCCCTACTTTTACCGAAACGCCAGACCCAGACCTAAACCCAAGCCCAATGCTCTCCAACACCTGCAAATACGCGATCCGTGCCGTCATTTACCTGGCCATCCACAGCAACGAGAGCCAAAAGATTGGCATCAAGCAGATTTCCCAAGAACTGGACATCCCGTCCCCGTTCTTGAGCAAAATCCTGCAAAACCTGGCCAAGCACAAGCTGCTGCATTCGACCAAAGGACCGCACGGAGGTTTCTGCCTGGGCCGCCCCGCCGAGAACATCACCCTGATCGACATCGTGGAAATCATCGACGGGCTGGACGTTTTCAAGGTCTGCATGATCGGGGTCCAGATGTGCGAGGACGCCCCCGAGACCGTCGAGCGCTGCGCCTTCCACCCCAAGTCGGCCCCCATGCGCCGCGAGCTGTTCGAGACCTTCCGCCGCCAGACCCTGGCCGAGCTGGCCGCCGGCATCGGCACCGAAAACCCCGTCTATCTCTGAGCGCCCACCCGGCGCCGCCACAGCGCGAACACCGCGAACGCGCCTGCGCTGTTGGCCACGAAGTCCCAGAAATCGCCCTGGCGGCCCTCGACCCAGAAGTGCTGCGCGAACTCCACCGCCAAGCCAAAGGCGCTAATAGCCAAAGCGTTCCACCAGCGCCCCACGCGCCCGCCCCGGCCCAGCTCGAACAGCCAAAGGGCCATGAAGACCGCGTAGAAAAGCCCATGCGCCAGCTTGTCGAAGTGCGGGAAAGGCTCGAACGGAACCGACAGTGGCGACTTGGGCCGCAGGCTCAGCACCAGCACCAAGGCCGCCCACGAAAGGGTCCTCCAGTAGGTCTTGAATCTTTCCATCGTCTAGGGTTTGCGTGAATCCAGGCCGCCAAGATAGGCCCTAATCCGCAAGCTCCGGCCTGACGACCACCCCAAAAAATTCCCTCCACACTGATTTCCAGCCCCTGCCCATGCCAAACGAAATGAAACTCGAGGACTTCCCCCTCCGGACCTTCGACAAGATCCGCTACGTTGACACCGATCGGCAAGGCCATGTCAACAACGCGGCCTTCTCATCGTTCCTGGAGACGGGCCGGGTCGAGATCCTCTACAACCCCGAGCAGCCCATCTTGGCCGCGGGGGCCAGCTTCGTGATTGCTTCCTTGAAAATGGACTTCCTGCGCGAGCTCGAATGGCCCGGCCAGGTGGACATCGGCACGGGAGTCTTGAAAATCGGGAACAGCTCGTTAGCACTCTTCCAGATGCTGTTCCAGAACGGAATCCGGGCGGCGCGGGCCGAGACCGTAATCGTGCAGGTGCGCGACGACAAGGGCGGCAGCGCGCCCCTCGGACCTGGCGCGAAAGCCACCTTGGTCCAATGGCTCATCCCGGAGCGAGCCTGAAAAGGAGCCGATACCCCTGGCTGGGGATTCTTGTGCCGCCGCGAGCGGAGCGGAGCGGGCCAGGACGGATTATTGCTTAACTTTGGGCATTGCCTTCCCAAAAAACAATCTTCCTTCCACCATGAAAAAAGCCATCTTGATGATCCTCGACGGTTGGGGCATCGGCGACAAGAGCCGCTCCGACGTGATCGCCCATTCCAACGTGCCCTTCGTAACGGGCCTCTACAACCACCCCGACTGGGCCTACACCACCCTGGTCACCTACGGCGAGCAGGTCGGCCTGCCCGAGGGACAGATGGGCAACTCCGAAGTCGGGCACCTGAACATCGGCGCCGGGCGCGTCGTTTACCAGGACTTCCTGCGCATCAACATCGCCGTGCGCGACGGCAGCATCGCCGAGCAGCCCGCGCTGGTCGAAGCCCTGGAGCACGCCCAGCGCGAAGGCAAGGCCGTCCACTTCCTGGGCCTGGTCTCCGACGGCGGCGTCCACTCGCACACCCGCCACCTGATGAAGCTCTGCGACGTGGCCAAGCAGCACGGCCTCCACAAGGTCTTCATCCATGCCCTGACCGACGGCCGCGACACCGACCCCCGCAGCGGAGCCGCCTACGTCCAGGAGCTCGAAGACCACCTCAAGGGCAGCGTCGGCCAGATCGCCTCCGTCTGCGGCCGCTACTACGGCATGGACCGCGACAAGCGCTGGGAACGCGTCAAGAAGTACTACGACGCCATCGTCCACGGCATAGGGGCCCCCGCAGCCAGCGCCGCCGAGGCCATCCAAGCCTCCTACGACGCCGGGCTGACCGACGAGTTCATCCTGCCGGCCATCATCACCGACGCCCAAGGCAAGCCCACGGCCACCCTCCAGCCCGGCGACGTGGTCATCGGCTTCAACTTCCGCACCGACAGGCTCCGCCAGATCACCATCGCCCTGACCCAGAAGGCCTTCCCCGAGCACGGCATGGAACCGATGGACCTGCACTACGTCACCATGACCCGCTACGACGACAAGTTCCAGGGAATCAAGGTGATCTACGACAAGGACAACCTCCAGAACACCCTGGGCGAGGTGCTGGCCGAGGCGGGCCGCACCCAGATCCGCATCGCCGAGACCGAGAAGTACCCGCACGTCACCTTCTTCTTCTCGGGCGGGCGCGAGAACGAGTTCCCTGGCGAGCGCCGCCTGATGGTCGCCTCGCCGAAGGTGCCCACCTACGACCTGCAGCCCGAGATGAGCGCGCCCGACATCCGCGACGCCATCGTCCCCGAGCTCCGCGCCGGAGCCGCCGACTTCGTCTGCCTGAACTTCGCCAACCCCGACATGGTCGGCCACACGGGCGTCTATGAGGCCATCCAGAAGGCCGTCGAGACCGTGGACCAGTGCGCCCAAGCCGTCGTCGAGGCCGCGCAGGCCGGCGGATACAGCATCATCATCATCGCCGACCACGGCAACGCCGACTACGCCATCAACCCCGACGGCTCGCCCAACACCGCGCACAGCACCAACCCCGTGCCCTGCCTGGTCTTCGACCCGAAGTACAAGAAGGTCAAGCCCGGCAAGCTCGGCGACATCGCCCCCACGCTCCTGACCCTCATGGACATGGAGATTCCCAAGGAAATGACCCCCGCGCCCCGCACGGACGGGCATCCGCAGGCCACCCCCAGGGGCGGCGGCGGATGCCCGTCCTTCGTTTTTTGGGGATGTTGCTTTTCCTGTTTTCATCTTTGGGACACCCTGAAAATTCGTTTGACATTTCATATAGCTCCGTTTGGTCTTCGTCCATTTTTAATCTTTTTGGATTTTATATGTTTGAGTCCAGTATAAAAAGCCATTATTTGCATTTTATATTTGTAACCAATTGATAATCAAAAGCATTATTTGAAAAAGAATTTTGGAAATGACCTTTTAAACCGCACTGATATTTTGAATCCAGCAAAGTATGCGATTTGGTACATAGTATGAGTAAGCCTTGCTGCTTTTTTATGGACCCTGGATTCAAGTCGCAAAAGCAACAGGTGATTCTGGTTTTTGATATTGGATTACTGCCTCAAGCAGCAATTGGTTGGTCTTTTTGTATCAGAACCGCTTTCTTGGCCTTTTGCTGAGGTTCTGCGCGACCTCCTGCACGAATATCAACACCAATTGTTTAGAGAACTTTATACTTTCTTCTTGCTTTGGAAATAATTTGTACTGACGAGCTTTCTCCTTTACTCTTCTTTTTTCGCAAAAAAATAGGCAAATATACAGCGGGACACCCAAATCCTAAAATCTATCATTGATTTTCAATTACTTACAGCCTTTTTGTGAGGAAGTGCTGAAAACAGGCGAAGTACAAGAAGGTCAAGCCCGGCAAGCTCGGCGACATCGCCCCCACGCTCCTGACCCTCATGGACATGGAGATTCCCAAGGAAATGACCCCGCACGGACGGGCATCCGCAGGCCACCCCCAGGGGCGGCGGCGGATGCCCGTCCTTCGTTTTTTGGGGATGTTGCTTTTGTGTGCCAGGTGGGTTTCATCACCTGCCGCGCTCGGATATTCCATCACCGGAAGCAGCTTGGCATAATGCCAAGTTGCTTTCGATGGGTGAAATGGCCCAAGCGCCAGCCTCCGACAAAATCGGGCTGTTCCGCCCATCCCGAAGGGATGGAATGTGGATAGCCCCGGATGAAATCCGGGGAGCAGAGAACCACAGCGAACCAGAACCCCGCAGGGGTTCAATGCGAGAGCAAAGACGCTTCAAGGCAATCCATCACGTTTGAGCGCAGCTCGGCATAAGGCGTCGCCCTTGGGCGGTTGCAGGAAAAAGGAACAGCCCCGGTGGACTTGTCCAACGGGGCTGTTTGGGTTGTTGCTCTTGAAGAAGGCCAGTGCCTCAGCTTCCGGAGGCGCTGAAGGATGAGGCGCGGCTGATTTCCTCGGGGGTGATGCTCATCACGGGGATCGAGGTGCTGTTGACCAACTGGTGGGCGAACGAGCCGAGCAGGAGGTTCGGGAGCCGGCTGCGTTCCTGTTCGGTCATGATGATGATCAGGTCGGCGTTGACCTCCTCGCTGTAGTCGATGATCAGCTCGGTGGAGTTCTTGCCCCGCTTGGTGGCCTTCTTGTAGTCGATTCCGCTCTTAGCCAAGATCTTGCAGATCTGCTCGGCATAGACGTCGAGCTTGAGCTGGAGGTCGGGCACGGTGGTGGTGGTTACCTTGACCACGTGGACGGTCGCGCCGAAGGCTTCGGCCACGGCGATGGCCTTGGGCACTTTCTGGCGGCTCTGTCCGGAGATGTCGATGGGCAGGACGATGTTCTTGAACGACTCGGGCACGTCGCCGCGGCGGGTGGAGATGACGGGCACGTCGGTGGAGGTGATGATCTTGTAGGCGTGGCTGCCCATGAAGAGGTTCTCGAATCCGGAGCCGCCGTAGGTGGAGGTGATGATCCAGGGGTTGTCCACGGACTTGGCTTGGGCGTTGATCTCTTCATGCACCTTGCCTTCGCGCAGCTTGAAGGTCAGGTCAACCGTGGCAGGAAGCATTGGCTTGTAGGTCGCGATGACCTCTTGGGCTTTGTTCTCGGCCAGCGCCTTGGCGTTCTCGAGCTCCTTGTGGTAGAAGGAGGTGTTGGGCTTCTGCACGAAGACCAACTGGATGTTGCACTCGATTTTCTGGGCCAGGCTGATGGCCAGCTCCAGCCCCTTCATGGAGCCTTCTGAGAAGTCTGTGGGAACGATGAATGTCTTCATGCGGGATTTGTTTTGAATCTAAATTTACGAAAAAATGGCGACAATCGTTGGGAATTGACAAGAGCGATGCCCATTTTTTTCCGCCTGGACGCCATGGGCCCAGGCGCCTGGTGTCGAAAGACATGATTTCATGAAATTGGGCATGATTCCTTTGCGCGAAATTCTTTTGGTTCGGCTCATGGTGGTGGGCAAGCGGCTTCTCTTCTTGACGAATACGTCGCCGCGGCTCGGATCATTTTAAGTTGACGGATTTTTTGATCTCGCTCAGCACGTTCAGGGCCTGGAGCGGGGTCAGGTTGTCGAGGTCGAGCTTGCGGATGTGGTCGCGGACCTGCTTGAGCACGGGGTCCTCGAGCTGGAAGAAGCTGAGCTGGTAGCCCTCGCGCTGCTGGGCCAGGCCTTTGACGGGCTTGGAGAGCTCCTGCCCCTCGCGGCTTTTCTCGAGCTCGGCCAGGATCTCGTCGGCCCGCCTGACCACGCTCGGCGGCATCCCGGCCATCTGGGCCACGTGTATGCCGAAGCTGTGCTCGCTGCCGCCGGGCACCAGCTTGCGCAGGAAGATGACCTTGTTCTCGACCTCGCGCACCGAGACGTTGAAGTTCCGGATGCGGGGGAACTGGGCCTGCATCTCGTTGAGCTCGTGGTAGTGCGTCGCGAAGAGGGTCTTGGCCCGGGCGCTGGGGTGCTCGTGGATGTGCTCGACGATGGCCCAGGCGATCGAGATGCCGTCGTAGGTGGACGTGCCCCGGCCCAGCTCGTCGAACAGCACCAGGCTCCGGGCCGAAAGGTTGTTCAGGATGCTGGCCGCCTCGTTCATCTCGACCATGAAGGTGGACTCGCCCTGCGAGAGGTTGTCGGAGGCGCCCACCCGCGTGAAGACCTTGTCCACGTAGCCGATGCTGGCCGAGGCCGCCGGCACGAAGCTGCCCATCTGGGCCATGAGCACGATCAGGGCCGTCTGGCGCAGCAGGGCCGACTTGCCCGCCATGTTGGGGCCGGTGATGATGGCGATCTGCTGGTCTTGGTCGAGCAGCACGTCGTTGGCCACGTACTCCTGCCCCACGGGCAGGTTGCGCTCGATGACCGGATGCCGCCCGCCCTTGATGTCGATGCGAAACTCGTTGTCCACCAATGGCTTGGCGTAGTTGTTCTGCTGCGCCACTTCAGCCAGCGAACAGAGGCAGTCGATCTGCCCGGCCACCTGGGCGTCGCGCTGGAGGGCCTCGAGCTGCTCGGCCAGCCCGAGCACCAGCGCGTTGAAGAGCTGGGTCTCCAGGTCGAGGATGCGCCCTTCCGCGCCCAGGATCTTGGTCTCGTACTCCTTGAGCTCCTGGTCGATGTAGCGCTCGGCCCCGACGAGCGTCTGCTTGCGCACCCACTGGGCCGGCACGCGGTCCTTGTGCGTGTTGCGCACCTCGAAGTAGTACCCGAAGACGTTGTTGAAGCCGATCTTGAGCGAGCTGATGCCGGTCTGCTCGGCCATGCGCTTCTGCAATTGGGCCAGGTAGTCCTTGCCGGATCCGGCCAGCGAGCGCAGCTCGTCGAGCTCGGCGCTGACGCCGGTGGCGATGACGCCGCCTTTCTGGACGGCGTTGGGCGGCTCGGGGCGCAGCTCGCGCTCCAGGCGCAGGCGGGCCTCGTCGCAGGGGTCGATCTGCATGGCGGCCTGGCGGAGCAGCTCGTCGGGCAGGGCCAGGCAGGCCTCTTGGATGGGCGGCAGGGCGCGCAGGGCCAGGAGCATCTGCCAGAGGTCGCGCGGGGTGGCCCGCTGCGAGGCCACCTTGGCGCAGACCCGCTCGAGGTCGCCCATCGAGCCGACGAGCTCGGCCAGGCGTTGGCGGGCGGAGGCCTCGCGCGACAGGGTCTCCACGGCGTCGAGCCGGCGGGCGATGGCCTGGGTGTCAATCAGGGGCAGGGCCACCCAGCGGCGCATCAGGCGGGCTCCCATGGGCGAATGCGTGCGGTCGAGCACGCCCAGCAGGCTGCTGGCGCGGCCGTGCTGGGCCTCGAGCAGCTCGAGGTTGCGCTGGCTGAACTTGTCGAGCCAGACGTGCTGGTCTTGGTCGAGGCGGGCGATGCCGCGCAGGTGGCTGGTGTGGTGGTGCTCGGTCAGGTCGAGGTAGTGCAGGATGGCGCCGGCGGCGGTGGTGGCCAGCTCGAGCCCTTCGATGCCGAAGCCCTTGAGCGAATGGGTGCCGAACTGCCGGATGAGCCGGTCGTGGGCCGTGTTGGGCGAGAAGGCCCAGTCCTCGAGGGCGAAGCTGTAGTAGCGGTCGCCGAAGCGCTCGCGGTACTCCTCCTTCTTGCTTTTTTCGTGGAGGACCTCCTTGGGGGCGAAGCTGCTCAGGGTCTTGTCGATTTGCAGGTGGCTTCCCTGCCCGGCGAAGAACTCGCCCGTGGACAGGTCGAGCAGGGCCAGGCCGGCGCCTTTCTTGTCGAAGCGCAGGCAGGCCAGGAAGTTGTTCTCGCGGTGCTCGAGCACGCTGTCGCCCAGGGCCACGCCCGGGGTTACGAGCTCGGTTACTCCCCGCTTGACCAGGGTCTTGGTGGCCTTGGGGTCCTCGAGCTGCTCGCAGATGGCCACGCGCTGCCCGGCGCGCACCAGCTTGGGCAGGTAGGTGTCCAGGGCGTGGTACGGGAACCCTGCCAGCTCCACGAAGCTGGCCGAGCCGTTGGCCCTCTTGGTCAGGGTGATGCCCAGGATGCCCGCGGCCCGCACGGCGTCGTCCGAGAAGGTCTCGTAGAAGTCGCCCACGCGGAAAAGCAGGATCGCGTCCGGATGCTTGGACTTGATCTGGTAGTATTGCTTCATCAGGGGCGTCTCTACCGGGTTCATGGCGGGATTCGGGCTTTGGTTCGATTTCCAAAGATAGTCCATCCGCGCCAAACCATCGACCATCGGCGCCCCCTTGGGCGCGGCGTGGCTTTTTTTCGTTACTTCGCGGCCGTCCTGGACCTCCCCCAAAAAAAACATCGCCATGCGATCATTGCTAGAAACCGCCATCAGCGCCGCCCTCGAGGCCGGCGCGCGCATCCTGGAAGTTTACGAATCCGGCGACTTCTCCGTAGAGAGCAAATCCGACAACAGCCCCCTGACGAGGGCCGACAAGCAGGCGCACGAGGCCATCGCCCGCATCCTGGCCCCCACCGGCCTGCCGCTGCTCAGCGAGGAAGGCCGCTCCATCCCCTACCACGAGCGGGCCGCGTGGCCGATCTTCTGGCTGGTTGACCCGCTGGATGGCACCAAGGAGTTCATCAAGCGCAATGGCGAGTTCACCGTCAACATCGCCCTGGTGCGCGATGGTCAGCCCGTGGCCGGGGTCATCTACACCCCGGTGCTCAAGGAGCTGTTCTTCGGGCAGGTCGGGCAGGGCGCGTACAAGGTCTTCGAGGCTGAGCCTTCCGAGCGGGCCAGCCTCGACCGCTGGGAGGAGAGGGGCAAGAGGCTTCCCTTGTTCCATTCCTGCGACGTGCTGACCGTGGTGGCCAGCCGCTCGCACCTCTCGCCCGAGACGGCCGAGTTCATCGCGCGGCTCGAGCGGGAGCATGGCCAGGTCAAGAGCGAGTCCAAGGGCAGCTCGCTCAAGCTGTGCATGGTGGCCGAGGGCCTTGCCGACGTTTACCCGCGCTTCGCCCCCACCATGGAGTGGGACACCGCCGCCGGGCACGCCATCGCCGTGGCCGCAGGGGCCAGCGTCCTCCAGGCCGACGGCTCGCCCATGCGCTACAACAAGCCGGACCTGCTGAACCCCTGGTTCATCGTCCGACGCCAAGCCTGAGGCCGATGCGAGCGCTCAACGAGAGCTTCCAGGCGAAAATCCCGGGCCAGTACGTGGTGATCGGCCTCATGTCCGGCACCTCGCTCGACGGCCTGGACCTGGCCAGGGTCCTCTTCCGGCCAGAGGGCCATGAGGGCTGGCGCTTCGAGCTGATGGACAAGGATACCTTGCCCTACCCCGAGGAGTGGCGCGAGAAGCTGGCCTCGGCACACCGGCTCCCGGCCTTCGACCTGCTGCGCCTACACTCCCAGTACGGAACCTACCTGGGCGAATGCGTCCGCGACTTATTCCGGCCCGGCTTCGAGGAATACGCCGATTTCGTGGCCTCGCACGGCCACACCGTACACCACCGGCCAGACCAAGGAGTAACCTTCCAGCTCGGCTCGGGCGACGCCCTGGCGCGGGCGGCCCGCCTGCCGGTCTATTGGGACTTCCGCAGCCACGACGTGGCCCTGGGAGGCCAAGGCGCCCCGCTGGTGCCCGTGGCAGACCACCTGCTCTTCGGCCAGTTCGACGCCTGCCTCAACCTGGGCGGATTCGCCAACGTCTCCTCCCCCTGGGAGCCCCGCCCGATCGTCCTTGTGGAGGCGATCAACCACAGCCGTGTCGAGAACCCAGCGCGGCGGCAGGCTTTCGACATCTGCCCCGTCAACTTCGTGGCCAACCTGCTGGCCCGGCGCCTGGGCCGGGAGTACGACCCCGAGGGCCAGATCGGCCGCCAAGGCCAGCTCTTGCCCGACTTGCTTCGCCAGTTGGATGACCTGCCTTTTTACCGCCTGAATGGGCCGAAGTCCTTGGGCCGCGAATGGGTCGAGACCGCGTTCATGCCCCTGCTCGAGGCCCATCCTGCTCCGGTGGAGGACCTTCTCCGGACTTTCTACGAGCACGCGGCTCGGCAGATCGCCCAACATTTGCCCCGCCCTGCCGCCTCCAAGGTGCTCGCGACGGGCGGAGGCGCCCTCAACAGCTTCTTGCTCGAGCGCATTCGCAAGCACGCGGACGCCCAAGTCGTCCTGCCCGAGCGAGCGATCATCGACTACAAGGAGGCCATCGCCTTCGCCTTCCTGGGGCTTCTGCGCCACCTGGGCCAGCACAACGTCTGGGCCTGCGTCACGGGCGCCTCTGCCGACTCCTGTTCGGGGCTATTGAGCCTGCCTTGATGGTCCGAGGTGATGCCAATCCACTCGCTCAGCCTTGCAGCGAGCGGACGACGTCCTCGGGCAGGCCGGTGAGCCGGGCCACCTCGGGGGCGGGAAGGCCCAGCGCGAGGAACGCCCGCGCGCTCTCGAGGGAGCGGGCGCGGGACGACTCGAGCTCCCGCCGCGCCTCCTCCTCGCGCATCCGTGCCTCCTCGGCCATGCGCCTCGCCTCCTCCTCATGCATCCGTGCCTCCTCGGCCATGCGCCTCGCCTCCTCCTCATGCAGCCGCGCCTCCTCGGCCATGCGCCGCGCCTCCTCCTCGCGCTGGCGCGCCTCCTCCTCCAGCCTGCGGGCCTCATCTGCCTGTCGCCGTGCCAGGTCGAGGTCCTGCTCGAGCTCGCCTATTGCGGCGAGGTAGT
>JAIFMG010000142.1 GCA_020048645.1 Bacteroidota bacterium
GCAGGAATTTTTCGTGGTCGAAATGCTTCTCCTTCGACAGGAACTTGGCCGCGCCGCGCAAGGTCTCGCGGGCCAGGATGGCCAGCGCCTCGCGCTCATCGGCCTTGCAAAAGCCTTCATAATCAGCGATTTTTATGTCGATCAAAAATTCTCCTGCGCTTCGCCTGTGGGTTTTTCGTTCTTGTCGCTGGATTCCATCGTAGTGGGTTGGAAAAATCAAAAAGGTGAAGAGCATTCTCACCCAGGATTGCGCATAAGTGCGGATGAAAAGCCGTTGAAGAATTTCATTCATCCTGTTGATAACAAATGATTTACGAAGTGCTTCGTCTCCATAGACCTTGATGGTGGCCATGAAATCTGGTAGCGGTTCAGAAAACTTTGCCGCAATGCCCAGCCGTTTTGCTTCTTCTACACTTATCATCCTGCTCTTTCAATTTTTGCCAAAATATCTTCACAAAATCCCTTCCAAACGGAAAACGCCTTCCAAATCGCGCAGGAATTTTTCGTGGTCGAAATGCTTCTCCTTCGACAGGAACTTGGCCGCGCCGCGCAGGGTCTCGCGGGCGAGGATGGCCAGGGCCTCGCGCTCATCGGCCTTGCAAAAGCCTTCATAATCAGAGATTTTTATGTCGATGAAGAACTTCTTCTCGCTCCGCTTGTGGTACTTGCGCTCTTCACGCTTCACGCCTTTGTAACCCGTTGGAAAAACCAGGAAGTTAAAGAACAAACAGTCGAGCTCTTTGCTGTAATCGCTCAATTCTACATTGCGCTCGATCAAATCGCCCAACTTCATGTCGGCCTTAACGTTTTCCCCGGCTTCAATGGTGGACATTGTGCTGATGACAAAACCCGAATAGGGCTCTGAAAATTGAGCCGCAATGCCCAGCCTTTTTGCTTCTTCTACGCTTATCATAAGATTCCCTCTCGTCGAAACAGGTCCTCGAGATCGCGCAGGAAGCGCTGGTGGTCGAAGTGCTTCTCCTTAGAAAGGAACTTGGCCGCGCCGCGCAAGGTCTCCTGGGCCAGGATTGCCAGCGCCTCGCGCTCATCGGCCTTGCAAAAGCCTTCATAATCAGCGATTTTTATGTCCATGAAGAACTTCTTCTCGCTCCGCTTGTGGTACTTGCGCTCTTCACGCTTCACGCCTTTGTCCTCGGGCGGAAAAATCAAGAAGTTGAATGTCAGCGAAACCAACTCCTTCGTGTAGTTGGACAAGCCCAGCCGCTCGTTCAGCAAGGCACTGATTTTGAGCCGCTCGCCCGTATGACCCGAAGCACCATAAACCGACATGGCCCCAAACACATAATCGGATTGGGGCTTGGAAAGATGTTCGATCAGTCCTCTCCTTTTTGCTTCTTCTGGGCTTATCATCATCTAAAGATTTTATTGCCAAACGGCTTTTCGTAATTAGGGTGGCCAGACCAGAACGGGTAGGTGTAAATCAGAATTTTCTCTACTGTGATAGCCTGCTTAAAGGTACCTTGAAAAACCTTTTGATAATCGGTTGTTTCCCTCCCCACCAAAACCGCTCCATCCTTGCTTTTGTAAAAATATTCACCCGGATAACGGCCTTCCTCGCCGTTGCAGGTCATTCCGACGCGCCAGACCTCGCCCGCGCGAAGCATGTCGTATCCGATGACGGCGTCGCCATAGCCGAGGATGGGGTAGTAGCCATCTTGGACCACGACCAGATGATAGACCTCGCAGCCGGGCTTGTCGGTGGTCTTGGCAAGTTGTCGGTCGATTTCTTCGGCCAGCTTGTCGAGGGTTTCGCGCCCGAGCGGAAGACCTTCGAGGCGGTCGCGCACTGCTCCGTCGGCGTAGATCTGCTCGGCCAGCTCCTGGGCGTCTTCGAGGTCGAAGTCGGGCGCGGCTTGGGCATGCTGCCGGGCCGAAAAGTAATGCGCCAGCGCGCCCAAGGTGGCGGCCGCCAACACCAGCATCAACAGCCGGAAAAAATCGAACCGGAGAGAAAAGGATAAGGTCATGGCGACATCGGGAATGAAGCGTTGCCTGTCCGTACAAATTTAGCAAAAGTGGGACGAATCACAAAATCCGCGGCGGCATGATGCCCCGGCTTCGCCAGGCGATGTTGGGCATCCCGTCTTTGAGAAACCCAAGGGGCCCAAGGCGCCAGACACGGGATAAAAGCATCTGAATTTCAACAGGCTATGCAAACAGTTGCCCTATCCTGTTTTCAAAATCAGGCGGAAGAAATGGCCACGGATTCGAAAGCCCGGAGCGGCTTCGCGCAAAGCGTTCCGAACCAGCGATTTATGCCGGAATGGGGGCGCAGGAGTCGGCACCAGCCCAGCCGTCCGAGCGAAGCTCCGCCAGGAAATGATCTGGCAAAAAAGGTAGGGCCAAGGCCCTCAGCGGGACGAGCCTCGGGCGGAAAAACTTCGCGAAGCTTTCGCGAGAGTGAAAAAAAGGCTAAATTGGGCTAGGCAAAAACGAAAACGAGCAAGGGAATGATAGACAAGATTTTCGCCCGCGAACTGCGGCGCCTCCAACGACTGCCCGAGCGCTCGCTCTACCGGCAGACGCTCAAAGCCAGCCGAAGCCTGGAGCGCGGCCTGACGCAAGGAATGTCGTCGGGCGCGGGCCAAGGCGGGCCGCACAAGGTGGCCGTCGAGGTGCTCTGGCTTCTGGGTGCGGCGATGGCCGCCAGCGTGCTGGGTTTCGTGCTGTTCTACCTGATCGGAGCCTTCCTGCTCGAAGAGTTCACTGCCTTGGCCCTGGGCCTGGGCGTGGCCAAGTTCTACTTTGTCCTGGTGGCCTCGTGCTTCCTGGGCATCTACCTCACCCGCCTGACGGTCTGGGCCATGAAAAACGCCTTCTGATCGTTGCGCGGCCATCGACCTGGCCGCGCAACGCGCATTTTGACAGCCTAGCAAACGAACAATCCCATGATCCAGGAAGCCCTGTCCTTTGTGGAAAACCAGCTCGACGAGCACCTCCGCCGGCGTTTCGGACAAGACGAGCCGGCGCTTCGGCTTGCCGTGCTGGGCGACACGGGGCGGCTTTGGGAGCGCTGGCCCCAGACGCGGATGCTGCTTTCGCTGGTGGGCGCGCGGGAGGACCGGCTCAGCTCCAACAGTCCGCACGCGAACCCGGCGGGGCGTTTCCAGGCGGCGGCATCGCCGGTGGCCCTGGAGCTTTCGCTGCTTTTTTCGAGCAACTCGCCCGAACAGGAGGCGCGGCAAGCCTTGGACGGCCTTTCGGAAGTGGTGGGGTTCTTCCAGGCGTTTCCGGTTTTCACTCCGCAGAGCCACCCGGGCCTGCCGGCGGGCATCCGGCACCTGGGCTTCGTGATGCAGAACCTCGACTTGCGAAGCCAAAGCCTGCTCTGGCTCTCGATGGGGGCGCGCTACGTGCCTTCGGTGCTCTACACGGCCAAAGTGGTGCTGCTCAGCCAGGCCACGGACGGCCCGCGCATTCCCACCATTGAAGAAATCAACACCTGACCATGTTCACCACTGGATTCAAAACCCTGCTGCGGCTGCGCGTCGAGCACGAGTACTTCGCCCCGGGCAGCGTCCTGGCTTTCGGGCTGGAGCCTCTGCCGCCGAGCGCGCGCCAACTGCGGGCCAGCCGGCTGCTCTGGAAGCGCCGCGAAAACCAGTGGGCCTTGGTCTGGGAAGGACGGAACGGGGGCTTCGCGGGCGAGGACGGCCCGCAGCGCCTGCGTTTCGCGATGAGCAGCGCGATGCCGCTTTGGGTCAACGCCTCGGACTTGCCGCCCTTTTCGGCCAACAGCGAGCAGCTCTACATCGAGCTGGACGCCGCCGCGGGCCAGGAGCGCGCGCGCGCGGGTGCCGAGCACCTGTTCGCGCTCGAACGGCCGCGGCCCATGCTGGAGCTTCCCCCGGAAAGCCCCTGGCGGCTGCTCGACCTTGGCGGGCAGGAGCTTTCGCGCGCGCCCCGGGGCGACGGCAGCCTCTGGATGGCCCCCGAGGAATGGGGCGACGGGCCCTTCGAACTTTGGCGGGGCATGGAGCTCGAACGGCGTTTCCTGTTCGCGGGCCAGGCGGCCTCCAACCGGCTGGGAATCATGGAGCTCCGTCTGCCCCCGCTGGGCAAGCTGCTCGAATCGCCCCTGGAGCTCGAGCTGCGCTTCGGCGCCCGGCAGGCCTTCTGGCGCTACGAACTGCACGGCCAGAACACCGACAGGCCCGGACTGGCCATTGAGGACGAGGCCGGAATCGTGGCCTTCGCCCGAGAGGACGGCCCGCGGTCCAGCCGATTCCTGAGCCAGGAGGGCATCGGCCTGAGCGACCATCCCGCGCAGCGCTTCCAACTGGTCGAGGCCACCGCGCAGGCCCGGCGCGTGCTGGTGGCGCGGCTGGCGGCCCCCACTCCCGCCGACCTCCGCCCGCTCGACCACCGCGACGGGCAATGGGCGGCCGTCCGACACGTTTTCCTTTGAACGCACGACAAACCAAACATCCTAAACCGCAAGAACGAAAATGGCAGAGTACAAAACCCCAGGCATTTACGTGGAGGAAATCACGAACTTGCCGCCCTCGGCCGGGCAGGTGCCCACGGCCATTCCCGCCTTCGTCGGCTACACCGAAAAGGCCAACCGAGCAGGCAAGAGCGTGTTGGGCATCCCCACGAGCATCGGTTCCCTGCTCGATTTCCAAAACATCTTCGGCGGCGGGTACGTGCCCGAGCAGGTGCGCGTGCGCCTGGGCCAAGGCGGCGACATCGCCGAGGTGGAGTTCGCCCGGCGGTACTTCCTCTTCGACTCGCTGCGCATGTTCTTCGCCAACGGAGGCGGGCAATGCTTCGTCGTCTCGGCGGGCCTTTATGGGCAAGAGATTGAATTTGAGGCCCTTAGCGCAGCGCTGGCCAAGGCGCGGGCTGAGGAACTACCCACCCTGCTGGTCTGCCCCGACGCCGTGCTTCTGCCCCAGGCCGACGACTGCTACCGCTTGCAACAGGAAATGCTGGCCCAGGCCGCCCAGACCCAAGACCGCTTCGCCGTGTTGGACATCTACGGCGGCTACGAGCAGGCCTCGGCCTCCGAAAGGGTGGCCGAGTTCCGCAACGGATTGGGAGTGAGCAACTTGCAGTATGGCGCCGCCTACTTCCCCTGGGTGCAGAGCTCCTACAAGACCGATTTCAGCTTCGAGCGCCTCCGGCTGGAAGACGCCCAGGGCAAAAACCTGGAGCTGGGCGACCTGCTCGCGGACCCCAGCGCCGCCCACGGCCTCAAGGAAGTTGTGGCCGACCTGGAGCTGCTCCGCGGCTTCGTCGAAAAGCCCTCGGGCGACTTCTTCCACGGCTCGGGCAAGGACGGCAAGGCCGAGACGCTGGCCCAGAAGGCCGAGCGCCTGGTGGCCATGTCGCTGTCGCTCTTGGAGTTCAAGGCCGAGAACAAGCTGCGCAACGGGGTTTCGCGCAACGAGATGCAGGCCAAGACCAGCCCCGGCTCGGCCTTCGCCGCGCTGTTGCGCAAGCTGGCCGGCCTCTCGAAAGCAATGGGCTGGCCCGACCTGGCCAAGGAGAAAGCCTTCGCCGCCTACGGGCTGGAACAGGTGCCCGCCACGCCCGCGCTGGCCACGCAGGATGACGCGACGCGCCGCGAAGCCGCCGCCACCCAGCAGCTCCGGGGCCTGTTCGAGGCATTCGCCGAGGTGCTCGGCTCGCTCGAACGCGACATCCGCTCGGTCAAGGCCCACTACGACAAGGTGCTCTTCGACAGCCAGCCGCTGTACCAGAGCATCGTCTCGGAAGTGAACAAGGAAGGCAGCAAACTGCCGCCAAGTGGCGCCGTGGCGGGCGTTTACGCGAAGGTGGACGGCGAGCGCGGCGTCTGGAAGGCGCCCGCCAACGTCAGCCTCGCCGCCTGCGTGCGCCCCTGGCTGAAGGTGGACAACGCCCAGCAAGAAGACCTCAACATCGACCTGATGGGCGGCAAGTCCGTCAACGCCATCCGCTCCTTCATCGGGCAGGGCAACGTGGTCTGGGGCGCCCGCACGCTGGCCGGCAACGACAACCAATGGAAGTACGTCTCGGTGCGGCGCTTTTTCAACATGGTGGAAAAATCGCTGCGGCTGGCCACCCACTGGGCCGTGTTCGAGCCGAACAACGAAGTTACCTGGATCCGGGTCAAGGCCCTGATCGACAACTTCCTGACCAACCAGTGGCGCGCCGGAGCCCTGCAAGGCGGATCGCCCGCCGAGGCCTTCTACGTCAAGATCGGACTGGGCTCGACCATGACCCAGACCGACGTGCTGGAAGGGCGGATGAACATCGAAATCGGCATGTCGGTGGTCCGCCCGGCCGAGTTCATCGTGTTGCGCTTCTCCCAAAAATTCGAGTCCGCCTGAACATTCCTAAATCCAACATCCGAACACCATGGCTGAGTTCCTGTATCCCATCCCCAAGTTCCATTTCGAGGTCTCCTGGACCGACGTCACGATCAACTGCTCTGAAGTGAGCGGCCTGAACGCCGAGGTCGATGTCATTGAGTACCGCGATGGCAAAAGCGAAAACTTCTACCCCACCAAACGCCCTGGCCTCCAGCGCTTTGGCGACATAACCCTGCGCAAGGCAATCTTCGAGAGCGACGAAGACCTCCAGGAATGGTTCCAAAAAGTGGTCGAGCGCGACGACAACCTCCGCGAGACGGTGACCATCATCCTCAAGAACGAGCTGCACGAGGCCGTCATGACCTGGGTGCTCGAGAACGCCTGGATACGCAAGTACCAGATGCCCGAGATGAACGCGCTCTCGAACGAGGCGGCCATCGAGTCCATCGTGGTGGTGGCCGAGAACATCGTCCAAGAATTTGCCTGACCCAGGGGTTCCGACAGCCAGGCCACGACCACGGACTGGCCGCGCAAGGGCATTCCTTTCGCGGGTTCGCCGCGGATTCGGGACTTTCGCCCTGCGGGCCAATATCCGCCCATCGTCCTCGATTTCAAGCAATAGCCACGAATCCACCCAACGAAAATGGCCAACGCCTATCCGTTTCCGGCCTTTCATTTCCGCGTCGATTTCCTGTTCTCCTCGGCTCCGGTCGAAGGGCGGTTCGCGCGAGTGCGGGGCCTCAAGGCCGAGCTCCGCTACCAGAGTTTCCCCGAAAGTGGGCAGAGCAACGCCCCGCGGCAACTGCTCACGGGCGTTGACTATGGCGATCTGGTGCTGGAAAGGGGCTTCATCGACAGCGACGCCATTTTCCAGTGGTTCCAGAAGTGCATCGACGACATGGCCGTGGTAACGGTGCCGGTAACGGTGGCCCTGCTCAACGACAAGCACCAGGTGGTCTTCTCGTGGATGTGCGAGAACGCCTACCCGCTGTCGTGGGCCTTGGGCGACTTCGACGCGATGAGCCCCAACCGCTACCTGCTCGAAACGCTGGTGCTGCGCTACCAGTCCTGCAAGCTAGTTCCGCAAACCTGATCCCTCAAAACCAACGCCCCATGCCCATACAGATCCGCGA
The DNA here is from genome assembly GCA_020048645.1 of Bacteroidota bacterium. Lineage (GTDB taxonomy): Bacteria > Bacteroidota > Bacteroidia > Bacteroidales > UBA6013 > UBA6013. The sequence goes on from JAIFMG010000142.1 coordinate 7,454, forward strand.
AGTGGTGGTCCGCGCCACCCTCGAAACCAGCCCGGAGGCTCCTCCCGCCGAGTTTCCCCGGCTCGACCAGCAGCAGGAACGCGAGCAGCAGACGCTGGAGCTGCTGGAGCAATGGAAAGAAGAGGTCCTGGCCGAGGCCGTCGAGCGCGTCCTGGCCGAGCTGGAATGGAGAAGAAACCGATAAGCCCCCGCGCACGACATGGCCAAGCTGAAGATGGAAGCCTACAAGAAAGCCGACTTCGTGTCGAAGATCGGCAGTTTCACGGCGCAGTTCAACCCCAGCCAGCTCAGCCAGGGCATGCAGGTGGACTACGCCCGGCAGCAGGCGCCCGGCAGTTCGGGCAGCGCGGCCAGCTACTGGAAAAGCCCGCCGCGGACGCTCGGCCTGACCCTGCTCTTCGACGCCAGCTTCCGGCCGCAAGACGGCGCCGAGCCGCCCTCGGTGGCCGAGCAGGTCAACGCCTTCAAGGACCTGGTGGCCAGCTACAACGGCAACATCCACCGGCCGAACTTCATCAAGCTGAGCTGGGGAAACTTCATCTTCAAGGGCCAGCTCCGGCGGATGGACCTTCGCTACACGCTCTTCCGCAAGAACGGCGAGCCGCTGCGGGCCGAGGCCGCCGTCACCTTCGTCGAGACCCTGGACACCAGCCTGCGCCTGCGCGAGGAGAACAAATCGTCGCCCGACCTGACCCACGTTTACACGGTCAAGGAAGGCGACACGCTCCCGAACATCGCCCAGGAAATCTATGACGACCCCTCGTACTACATCGAGGTGGCAATGGCCAACGGCCTGGACAGCTTTCGCCGCCTGGAGCCAGGCACCCAGCTCGTCCTGCCTCCCATACAGCGTTAACGCCCCTGGGGAGGCATTCCCTACGCGGGCAAAAAGAAGAATCCCAGCCTTGAGGGCCGGGATTCTTCTTTTTCAATTCCAAAAGGTGGACAACAAGGAGGCTTACTTGTCCATGTCCTCCTTGCGGAGCTTGTTGATCTTGCCCATTTCACCGAAAAGCTCGCGAGACTTATCATTGTAGGCCTCGACGGCTTCGGAAAGACGATCGAAATGGCCAATGTTGATCTGCTTGCCTTCCTTGTAGATGGTGGCGCGGTAGCGGTTTCCTTCAACACGAACTCCAGTGTAACCCAACTTGTTGCGGGTCTTGCGCTTGCGAGAAACCCACTTCTTGGACCTCCACTCGAGGTTCTCGATGCGGCAGTCGAGCTTGTCGCCGTTGGCGTTGCAGGCAAGGTTGTTTTCCTCGTCACGCCTGTCCATGAGATAGCGCTCCGCGATGATCTTGTGGAGATAGTAAGTCTCCGTGGTATAGGTTCCGCGGGCGTTTTTGTGTGTTTTCTGGAAAACGGCGCATCCGCTGGAGTGTTTGCGCAGGTTGTTGAGCAAATCAATGGCTCCGAGATACGGATGATTGTTGATGTCCTCGTAAACGTGGTCGTCGATAAGCACGTAGTCTTCCGAGTTTTTCAGTTTGATTTTTACAGTCATGGCAAAAGTAGATTTGGTTTAATGAATTGGTGAAAAAAATGTGGTTTTGGCGGCTTCTAAGTTACGAAAAAAAATCGAAACACAAGCGGCGGATTTGAAATGGGCCTATTAAGCCGCGGCTGACATTAGGGCTTGTTAGGGTTGTCGTATGCCAAAAAAACAACAAAGAGGAAACATCATTCTCTTATGTTTCCCAAAGATAAACAAGATTAAGATAAAAACCAAACATTAGCCCTGAAAATATCAAAACCTTTCAGAAAAAGAATGCGCCGGGGCGCATTGGCAACACAAACATGAAATACTAGGCCCCTGCGGGGGCAAAAAACCTCTCGAAATGCTCGACGATGCGCCGCACGTCGTCGTCGGGGATGAAGCTGGGGCCATCCAAGGACCGGGCAGCCAGGTAAACCTTGGTCATCTTGTTGAAAACGTCCATCTTGTCGAAGGCCTCCTCGAGGCTGGCGCCGGTGGCCAGGCAGCCGTGGTAGCGCCAAAAAACAAGCTGGTGCTCGTGCAGCAGCTCGGCGGTGCGCTCGCCCAGCTCCAGCGAGCCTGGAAGGACGAAATCCACCAGCCCGACTCCGCCAGGGAAGGCCAGGTAGGCCTCGGTGTGCAGGGCCCAGAGTATCGGCCCGACCCGCTCCTGCTGGCAGAACTCTTCGCAGTAGGACGCCGTGATGGCCTCGGTGGCGTGGGCGTGCAGGACGGCCCGCTGGCCCGGCTGGCTGCGGATCAGGGCGTCGTGGGCCATCAGGTGCGTGGGCAGCTCCGACGTGGGGCGGGCGCCACTGCCCTGGAGCAGCGGGCGGAACAGCGCCGAGCGGCCCTCCTCGTCGATGCGCACCAGGCAGAGGTACGGAACCGGGTTCTGCTTGATCTTCCGCATCTGGCTGCCCGAAGACGACACCAGGAAGGTCTTGCCGGCGATGCCCTGGAGGTCGATCGAAAAGCTGATCGGCTCGGCCTTTTTCGGCACCCAGGTGTTGTCGTCCAGCCTTATCGAAAAATTGGAAGCGTTGCTCTCGGCCCAGCCTTTTTCCCAAAGCATCGAGGCGACTTCCTTGACTTCTTCCAGTAGTTTTTGCATGGTGATGTCGTTGGTTTGCTTTTTTCCGAAAAAACCATCCCAATGGGCGAAGCCGCCGCTCAGATCGCCCAGACGGGCAGCTTGCCCCGGAAGGGGTTGCGGTAATTGGGACGGGTATCGTACCCGATTATGTAATAAAAGTACAGGTTCAACGATGGAAAGAAGAAATTCTTGAATGTTTCGTTCAGGCCGGCCTGCAAATCTTCGGACAGGAGGTTGTTGAGCGAAACAGTGGCCCGGGGATCCTCGTGCTCGATGACATGGTTCGAGCCGACGTTCGCGGCCATCGAGAACTCCAGCCCCAGGCCGAAGGCCGGGTTGTTGCGGCCATAGAAGCGCCTGCCATAGGTGACGCCCAGTTGCGAGAGCGAGGAACGGGTCGTGGCCATGCCGTAGTAGAACTCGTTCATGTAGTCCTCGACCTGCTCCAGCTTCGAGGCGTTGTCGATCACCAGCTCCGCCCACTCGTTGGTCTGGTTGACCGAACGCAGAACCATGTTCTGAAAATAGAGCCCGATGTAGTTCTTCTCGAAATGGTACACCGGCCCAAACTCGAACGAAAGGCCGGGATTCACGTAGTTGGAAAGCATCTGGGTGGTCGTGCTGGGCACCTTCCCGAAACTGCCATACGAGAGGAACATCTCCTGGAACAGGCTTGGCACGTAGCCGCCCTTGGCCTGGATCGAGATGCTGCCGAAGAAGCTGTACTCCAGGCCCACCGAAGCGTGGAGCGGAGCGCTGGTGCCGATGCGCAGGTAATCGTGCTGGCCTTGGACCAGGCTCAGGCTCAGCAGGCACGACAACAACAGCAAGGTTTTTTTCATCGGGGTGTTTTTTTCACTAATTTGCGGCCCAGGTCTTCTGCTTTCGATACAAAGATAAACGCTTGCGTTCGCTTTTGTTGCTTTTTTCCAATCTTATTTTGTAATTATTTAGGTATATTTGCGTTAGTATAAAAAAAACAGGTTCCGAATCCACATCCACGGCAGCGCATGGTCATTCCTTCCGACA
>JAIFMG010000097.1 GCA_020048645.1 Bacteroidota bacterium
ACCGTACAGACGTTGCGCGCAACCGTACAGACGTTGCGCGCAACGTCTCTACCGCGACGGCGGCCACGCACCCCTACCGTAGAGACGTTGCGCGCAACGTCTGTACCGCGACGGCGGCCACCCACCCCTACCGTAGAGACGTTGCGCGCAACGTCTGTACCGCGACGACGGCCACGCACCCCTACCGTAGAGACGTTGCGCGCAACGTCTGTACCGCGACGGCGGCCACCCTACCGTACAGTAGAGACGTTGCGCGCAACGTCTCTACCGCGACGGCGGCCACGCACCCCTACCGTACAGACGTTGCGCGCAACCGTACAGACGTTGCGCGCAACGTCTCTACCGCGACGGCGGCCACGCACCCCAACCGTACAGACGTTGCGCGCAACCGTACAGACGTTGCGCGCAACGTCTCTACCGTTTGAGGATTCGCTGGCGAATGACTACTTTCGGGGCACAAATGCCCAACCGATGGACAGTCCCTCGATCCGCGCCCTGCTGGGCCAAGCCTTGCCCTTCGCGCCGACGCCCTCGCAGGAGCGGCTGCTGGAGGCCCTGGCCGATTTCCTGGCCCAGCCGCGGCCCGAGCAGGTGTTCCTGCTGAAGGGCTACGCGGGCACGGGCAAGACCTCCTCGCTCAAGGCGCTGGTGTCGATACTGCCCGCGCTGGGGCGGCGGCCGGTGCTGCTGGCGCCCACGGGCAGGGCCGCCAAGGTGCTCTCGGACCTGAGCGGGCAGCCGGCCTCGACGGTACACCGCAAGATCTACCGGCAGGAGACCGGCGCCTACGGGGCTCGCTTCCAGTTGGATAGGAACCTGCACAAGCGGGCGCTGTTCATCGTGGACGAGGCCTCGATGGTCTCGAACGAGTCGAACGAGAACGCGGCCTTCGGCTCGGGCCGACTGCTGGAGGACCTGCTGGAGTTCGTGCAGGCGGGCGAGGATTGCCAGCTCATGTTCATCGGCGACATCGCGCAGCTCCCGCCCGTGGGCACGCGGGTGAGCCCGGCGCTGAACAAGGTCGCGCTGCGCCGGATGGGCCTGGAGCCGCTGGAGGTGGAGCTGACGGACGTGGTGCGCCAGGCCCAGGACTCGGGCATCCTGCACAACGCGACGATGCTGCGCGAGGCCCTGCCCGCCTTCAAGGACGAGCCGAAGATCCCGCGGTTCCGCTGGGAGGGATTCGACGACGTGGCCCGCGTCAACGGCAGCGAGCTGGTGGAGCTGGTCAACGAGTCGTTCGACCAGGTGGGCATCGACCAGACGGTGCTCATCACGCGCTCCAACAAGCGGGCCCTGCTCTTCAACCAGGGCATCCGCAACGCGGTGCTCTACCGCGACGACGAAATCTCGGGCGGAGACCAGGTCATGGTCGTGAAAAACAACTACTTCTGGCTGCGCGACAACCCCAAGGCGCCTTTCATCGCCAACGGCGACACGGCCGAGATCCTGCACCTGGGCCGACACAGCGAGCGGCACGGCCTGAACTTCCGCGACGCCACGCTGCGCCTGAAAAGCCTCGACCTGGAGCTCGACGCCAAGATCCTGCTCGACGCCCTGCACTCCGAGTCGCCCGGCCTGGGCGAGCAGCAGCAGCGCGCGCTCTACGAGTCGGTCTCGCAGGAGTATGCCCACGTGGGCAACGCCCGCGAGCGGCAGAAGCTCATCCGCGAGGACCCGTTTTTCAACGCCTTGCAGCTCAAGTTCTCCTACGCCATCACCTGCCACAAGGCCCAGGGCGGGCAATGGCGCCGCGTCTTCATCGACCAGGGCTACTTCGTGGACGACATGCTCGACCTGGAATACCTGCGCTGGCTCTACACCGCCCTGACCCGCGCGACCGAGAAGCTCTACTGGGTCAACTTCCAACCCTCGTTTTTTGAGGATTGAGAAGCCTGTTGGGGCCTCTGGCAGCTTTTCATGTTCCCTCCTTTGCTTTTTTGTTTTTTTAAAAACTTTTCTTTTGTAGTTTTATCCGGGCAACGCCCAAGCCGAAAGGCGTTCGGCAAGATGCCAATGGACCGGTACAACTTCACAAAAAACAAATAACCCTATGGAAACCATCGCAGAAACTCCTTACCAGTTCCTCCGTTATGACGAAGAAAAATCCTTGCTGGTACTGGTCTGGAAAGCCGAGACCGAACACATCGACGAGGAAGGTCTCATGCGGGAAATCGGCCTGTTCATCCAAGAACTCAAGCGCCTGAACGTCAGGTACGCGATAGGCGACGATCGCAACTTCATGTATTCCTTGACGCCCGAGGTGCAAGAGCAGGTGAACCAGGGCCAGATTGCCAACTTGAACCACACCACGCTGCGCAAGCTGGCGCATGTCATGAGCACCGAGATGATGGCCCAGATGAGCATCGAGCAACTCTTCGAGGAAAACGTCAGCAAGACTTACCACGACAACTACTTCGACACCCTGGAAGAAGCCATCGCCTGGTGCATGGCCTGAAAGGGCCGGCCCGCCAAAGCCGCAGGCCCCTGCCGATGCCAAGCCGGGAGGGGCCTGCGCGTTTTGGTGGGCAGTCGCATGAGCGGGGGAATCATACCAAGTTGCTTTCCAACGTGATAGATTGATTGGGTAGGTCTTGGTTTTCGCATTGAACCCCTACGGGGTTCTGGTTCGCTGCGGTTCTCTACTCCCCGGATTTCATCCGGGGCTATTTGCATTCCATCCCTTCAGGATGGGCAAAGCAGCCCGCTTTTGTCGAAAACTGATGTTTCGGATATTTCACCAACCAACGCGACTTGGCATCATGTCTTGGCCAGGGTCGCGGGGTTGTTGAGGCGGGCGTACTCCAGGCACTTTTCCCAGTCGGCGGCGTAGGCGTCGCGGACGGCCTGCAAGGACATCTTGTCGATCAGGGGCTCATCGGGCACGCGCGAGCTGGGAGCGATTCCGGCCAGGTAGAGGGCCGGGTAGCGGTAGAGCTTCTCTCCCATCCGGCGCAGCCGCGTGAGCACGGGGCTGGAGCTCGCCGCGCGCGGCTTGGCGTAAACGGTCTTGTTCCACTCGCGGATGATCTTGAGCTGCTTTTCGGAATAGGACTTGTGCTTGGGCTTGAGGCTGATCTTTTCGCGGGGGTAGCTGGCGCCCATGTATCGGGCCAACTGGTCGAAAAATGCCCAGGGGTCGGCCAGGAGGTCGTCGTAGAACAGCACGAGCGGCTTGTGTTGGAAGCACTTTTCGAGCTGCTCGATCTTCGTGTAGAACTCGAGCTCGCTCCGGTCCCAGAGGCCCTTGTTGTGCTCGATGTCGATGAAGCCCTCGAAGGGGACGTGGATCCCGTTCTTGACGTGCCGGCGGTACTGCGAGGCGGCCCAACTGTCTTGGCGGCGCAGCAGAAGGATGGGGCGGGCCTGCGGATGGTAGGCCGAAAACCACTGGGCCTCGCTCTGGAGCTGGCGATCGAACTCCCTTGATATCAGGTACTTGTTGCGTTTTTCGGAAGCGATGATCTCGATGGAGCGCTTGTATCTCGTACACTGGATGTAGCGGATTCCTTCCAACTTGGGGAAGAAGCGGTACTGCAAGTAGGTCGAGGCGACCTTGCCGAGGCCGACGTGGAAGAAGATTTCGGGTTGGGCGGACATGGGGCAGGTTTTGGGGGTGATGCCCCGCGAAGATAGGCGGCTTGCGCGAAACGCAAAGCCTGGGGCGGATGACCGGAGGCCACAAAAACGAGCGTCCGCGGGCGGCTGGCCCGAGGCCCCGCCCGCGGACGGCGGAAAGTGAAGGCTGGCGAAGCCTTGCTTATTCGTGGAAGATGATCTCGACGCGGCGGTTGCGGGCACGGCCTTCGGGGGTATCGTTGGTGTCGATGGGCTTGGCCTCGCCTTCCGAAAGGACCTTGATCTGGCTGCCGCTGACTCCCTTGGCCATGAGCAGGTCGGCGGCGCCTTGCGCGCGCTGTCGGCCGACGACGATGTTGACCTCCTCGGAGCCGACGTTGTCGGTATGGCCGATGAGCGAGACGGAGCTGCCGGGCACCCGCGCCAGGAGCAGGGCGAGCCTGTCGAGCTTCTCGACCAGCGAGGACGGCGGCGCGGTGAGGTTGAAGCCGTAGGTGGACGCCTCGAAGACCTTGCTGGGCAGGACGGGCGCGGGCTCCGCGGTGGTGGCTACGGTCGTGGTGGTGGTCGTGGCCGTGGTTGTCGTTGGGGTTTCCACGTCCTGCTCTTGGTCGCTGGCCCCGGTCGCAGGCTCGGTCGAGGCGGTCTGCTCGGCCGCGTTCTCGGTGCTGGCGACTTCGGCAGGCTCGGGCCGGGTGGCGGCCAGCACCTGGTCGATGGACTCGCCCTTCTCGACAGCCTGGGCCAACTGCTCCATCAGGCCCTGGTCGAACTTGACGGGCTGCTGGCCTTCGGTGAAGATGACCTGGAAGAGGTTGTAGTTGTGCTCGCTGCCGTCGCCCACGGTGGCGTAGAAGGCCTGGTTGGGTCCGACGGGGCTGAAGTAGATGTCGTGTTGGGAGCTGTTGATGGGGTAGCCGAGGTTCTGGGCCTGCCCCCATTGGCCGTCGTCTTGCAGCGGGCAGACGAAAATGTCGAATCCGCCGAGGGTCTGGTGGCCTTTGGAGCTGAAATAGAGCTTCTTGCCATCTTGGCAGATGCGGACGGACATTTCCTCCTCGGGGGTGTTGGCCTGGGGGCCGAGGGCCACGGGCTCGGACCAGTTGCCCTGCTCGTCGCGCCGGGAGGTGTAGATGTCCATGTTTCCGCCGCGGTCGCTGGTGAAGAAGGCCGTCTTTCCGTCGGGGTGCAGGGCGAAGGAATGCTCGCGGGCGCGGGAGTTGATGGGCTCGGGCAGGGGCTCGGGCTTCTGCCAGTTGCCTTGGGGGCCTTTGGTGGCCACGAAGATGTCGCCCTGCTGGCGGGCGTTGTAGAGGAAGAGCTGCTGGCCGTCGAAGCTGAAGCTCAGTGCGGCGTCGTGGTTGCGGGTGTTGACGGGCCGGCCGAGGTTGCGGGGCTGGGCGAAGCGCTCGCCCTGAAGCTCGGCCACGAAGATGTCCTCGTAGTGCATCCTGTCGGAGGCGCTTTCGAGGTCGCCAAGGGAGCCGTCCTTGCGTTGCGCGAGCAGGAGCATGCTGCCGTCGGGGCTGGCCACGGGGGCGTACTCGGGGCCCTGGGTGTTGAGCTCGTCGAGGGGGCGCATCATCACGCTCAGGGTGTCCTGGAGCAGGACTATCCCGAAGAGGCACTCGTCCTCGAAGCGGGTCAACTGGGCCTCGAAGGCCTCGTCGAGCCACTGGCTTTGGGCGGCGCGGTAGGCGCGCATGTGGCGCAGGGCGTTCTGGTAGTCGTAGTTGCGGTGGTAGGCCAAGGCCATCCAGTAATCGACGTTCTCGGAGACGGGCGGGTCGGCCTTGGCGGCCTCGCCCAGGTGGAAGAGGGCCTTGTCGTTCTGTAAGGTCTGCATGTAGGCCAGGCCGAGCTTGTAGTCGAGCGCGGGGTTGTTGGCGATGACGGCGTTGGCGTCGAGGTAGAGGTCGATGGCCTCTCCGAAGCGCTGGGCGTTGAAAAGCTGGTCGGCCTTGCGCCAGGCGAGGCTCTGCGCCCTGAAGTTGGCCAGTCCGGCGGACATGGAGCGCGCTCTGGTCGTATCCTGGGCCACCGCGTCGGGGTGGGCCAGGCCCAGGCAGAGCGCTGCCGCCAAAAGTATAGGGTTGGATTTCATGGTTTTAGGTTTAGTTGGGTGGGAAACAATCGGGAGGCGGACGAGCTCACCACAGCAGGTCGTTGCGGATGTCGTCGGTCTCGTAGGCCGGGTGGTTCTCGCGCTTTTTGAAGGTGAAGGCGATGCGCAGCTCGTGCGAGCCGCTGCTGACCGTCGAGAGCTCGCTGGTTATCAGGTCATAAGAGTAGTAGATCGCCATGAAGTCCTGGAAGCGCAAGCCCAGCAGGACGACGGCGGCGTCGCGGAAGCGGTACGAGAGGCCCAGGTCGAAGGTCTGCCCGAAGGTGAACTGTCCGCCCACCTGGAGCTCCAGGGGCTCGCCCGCGGCCAGGCCCAGGGTGAAATTGGGCTTGAACATGACCGGCTTGTGCTGCCCCAGCAGCAAACCGCCTGAAACGTAAGTCTTCAGGTACGAATCGTAGGAAGTCTCAATATCGTAATCCTCTCGAAATGAGTGCTGGAACAACTGGTAGGCCGACACGCCCAGGAAAAAAGTCCGGTTGTAGGCCAGCATCCCGAGGTTCAGGTCGGGCGACCATCGGCTGACGAACTTCTTGTCGAGCAGCAGGGGGTCGGGCTGGGGCAGGGTGATCTGGTTGCCCATGATCCAGAAGTTGGTCATGTTCAGGCCGAGGCCCGCCGAGAGGTTGAAGCCGTCGAGGGTGAAGTGCCGGGCGTAGGCCAATCCGCCCCAGAAGCCCCGCGAGGGGCCGTAGGAGTCGTTGAGCACGTATCCGCCCAGGCCGGAATTGGCCCCCACGGCGCCGTTGTAGCTGAACATCTGGGAGATGGGCGCTCCCTCGATGCCGAGCCATTGCGAGCGGTGGTGTATCTGCACCTGGTGCTCGAAGTTGGAGCCGGCCACTGCCGGGTTGAAGTAGAAGAGGTCGAGGCCGCGCTGGCTGAACTGCGGCAACTGCTGGGCCTGGGCCACGGGCGGCAACGCCAAGGCCAGCCCCACGAGCAGCGGCGCGATCCTTTGGGTCAATTTCATGTTCATGGTTTTGGTTTCTAGGGAGTTGGGCTTCATCGCAGGATCGTTACCACGCCGGTGCGGGTGTCTTGGCCGACCTTGAGCAGGTAGTAGTAGGTTCCGGCGGGCAGGGGCTGCTGGCTGTTCTGGTCGGTCCCGTCCCAGTTGTTCGCGTAACGGCTTGTCTCCCAGACGGTCTGGCCGTTGCGGTTGAAGACCAGCAGATGGTGCTCGGGCTGGCTTTCCAGGTTTTCGATGACCCAGGTCTCGTTGGTGCCGTCGCCATTGGGCGAGAAGCCCGAGTAGATGTTCAGCTCTTGGGCCTGCGCCGCGGCAGAGACTCCCAAGAAGGACAGGCCGAGAATTATGTTACGGAGTTTCATGCAGGATGCGATATTGTGGTTTCGTGTTGGTGCCAAATTACATTTTCGTTAACAAAGTTCGAAAAAAATCGCCAGAATACCTCTTTTTTTGGGAAAAATCCTGACCTGGCGTTGGCAAAGCAAGATGTTTCGAGGTCCGCCACCGCTTGGCATGGCTTTGGCGATTGCACGTGGACACATGCCCATGCTGCGCCGAAAAAGCTACCTTGGTGCAGCCAAAACCCTGGAAAAGATGAAAGACCTCCTGGCCCGCGTGGCCCTACTGCTGCTGGTGCTTTCGCACGGCCCGAGCTTCGGCCAGGCTTTCCGCTACGACTCGGTGGCCTCGCACTACAAAGGCCTGAACCCTTGGGTCAAGGTATTGCCCGACAACGGGTGGGACTTCGAGCAGGCCGCGGCGCTCGACTGGAGCCAGGCCCCGGCCTACCCGGCGGCGGCCGACAGCCTGCGCGAAGGCCAGGCCTACTGGCTGCGGCTCGAGATCGAGTCGCGGCACAAGAAGGAGGCCGAGTGGATGCTCTTCCTGGGCCCGGTGGACTACCTCGACGCCTACCTGCTGGCCCCGGGCCTGCCGCCGCGGCACCTGCGCTCGGGCCTGCTGGTGCCCGACTCGCTCAAGGCGGTGGCCGAGAACCGCGGCAAGGGCAGCCGCCAGCTCGTGCCCATCGTCCTGCCCGGCGCCCGCGAGGGCGAGGCCTCGCGGCTGGTGGTGCTCGTCCGGGCCCGCAACCTGGCCCCCTGGCCCATCGCGCTCGACCTCTGGCTCCAGCGCCCCAAGGACTACAAGAACGACTACGACGAGTTCATCGCCCGCCGCAACCTGCTCCAGGGCAGTTTCCAGGGCATCCTCTGGTTCACCATCCTGTTCAACCTCCTGCTCTACTTCCCCAGCCGCGACCGCACCTTCCTGTTCCACGTCTTCTACATGCTCTTCGCCTCGCTGTTCCTGATGAACCGCTTCGGGCTGACGCAGGCCTGGCTGACAGGGCGTTTCCCCATGGCCTACTACTACTTGCGGGCCCTGACGCCGGCCATGCTGGGGCTTTTCTACCTGCTGTTCATGGACCATTACCTCTACCTGCGGCGGCGCTTCCCGAAGATAACGCGGCTCATGTTCGGCATGATGGCCCTGCTGGTCCTCGACGCGCTCGCGGGCGTGGCCATCCTGCTGGCCAGCTTCGACCACGCCCTGTTCGACCGCATGACCAACATGGTGCTCCTGGGCGTGCTGCTGGCCGCCTCGGGCATCCTGGTTTACATCTCGCGCTACAAGTCCCGGCAGTCGGGCTTCTTCATCCTGGGCTCGCTGATGGTGGGGCTGGCCGGCTCGGTTTACATCTTCTCGATGCTCGAGCCGCGGTTCGTGGCCGACAAGGTGCTGGTCTTCCAGTTCGGCATCATCGGCGAGGTGCTGCTCTTCACCGTCGGGCTGATCTTCCGCTGGAACGAGAGCGAGCGCCGCCAGCGCGAGATGCAGGAAAGGCTGATCGTGCAGCTCAAGGAAAACCAGGGGCTGCAACAGCGCGCCAACCGCGAGCTCGAGGCCAAAGTGCGCGAACGGACGGCCGAAATCCAGCAGCAGAAGGAGGAAATCCTCAGCCAGCGCGACTACTTGGAGCTCGTCAACCAAGAGCTCGAGCAGCAGAAGGAGGAGGTCATGGCCCAGCGCGACAAAATCGGCCAGCAGAAGCGCCGCCTCGAGCTCCAGCACCTCAAGACGCTCTGGCAGCGCGACAAGATCGAGGAGCAGAACCAGCACATCACCGACAGCATCCGCTACGCCCAGCGCATCCAGAAGGCCCTGCTGCCGCCGCCCGAGCAGATCGCCGAAGACCTGCCCGAGAGCTTCATCTTCTTCCGGCCCCTGCACATCGTCAGCGGCGACTTCTACTGGGCGCGCCGCCAGGGCGAGCACATGGCCCTGGTGGCCGCCGACAGCACCGGGCACGGCGTGCCGGGCGCCTTCATGAGCATGCTCGGCACGGCCTTGCTCAACGAACTGGCGCCCAGGCAGTTGGCCCGAAAGGAACCTAGCCCCGCCCTGCTCCTGGCCGAGCTGCGGGCCAAGGTCATCGACGCCCTGCGCCAAACGGGCAAATCGGGCGAGAACCAGGACGGATTCGACATGTCGGTCTGCTTCGTCCACCTGCCCACCGGGCGGCTGCGCTGGGCGGGCGCCAACAACCCGCTGCTAGTCTGCCGCGGCCCCAGCCTCATCGAGCTCCGCCCCGACCGCATGCCCGTGGGCATCTTCACCCTGGCCGACACCGACTTCACCGAGCACAGCCTCCGCCTGCGCCCCCGCGACTGCGTCTATCTCTTCTCCGACGGGTTCGAGGACCAGTTCGGCGGCCCCGAGGGCAAGAAATTCAAGTCCAAGCCGTTCAGGGCCCTGGTACGCGGCCTCGCCCCGCTGGCCACCGCCGAGCAGGCCGAGGCTTTCGCCCAGGAGTTCGACCGGTGGAAGGGCAGCAAGTTCGAGCAGGTGGACGACGTCCTGCTCATGGGATTCCGCTACAAGGCGCCCTGACGGCAGGCCCGGCTCCGCCCCTGGGTTTGCATCCCCTGCCAAAAAAGGTAAATTCGCGGCAATCCGCCACCATGAAGAAACTCGACCTCTACATCATCAGCCGGTTCCTGGGCACCTTCGTCTATTCGCTGGTGCTCATCATCGGCATCTCCATGATCTTCGACTTCTCGGAGAAGATCGACGACTTCATCGAGGAGAACACGCCCACCGAGGCCATCGTCTTCGACTACTACCTCAACTTCATCCCCTATTTCGCCAACCTCTTCAGCGCGCTGTTCACCTTCATCTCGGTCATCTTCTTCACCTCCAAAATGGCCGGAAACACCGAGATCGTCGCCATCCTGAGCAGCGGCGTCAGCTACCATCGGCTCCTGGTGCCCTACATGGTGGCCGCGACGGTCATCGCCCTGGGCTCATTCGCGCTCAACAACTACGTCATCCCGCCGGCCAACGCCGTCCGGCTCGAGTTCGAGAACACCTACATCTCGCACTACCACAACAGCGAGCGCGACATGCACAAGCAGGTGGCCCCGGGCGTAAACGTCTATCTGGGCAGCTACAACACCATGAACCACATGGGGTTCCAGTTCACCATGGAAAAGGTCGTGGACGGCGAGCTGGTCAGCAAGCTCGTGGCCGACTACATCAAATGGGACAGCACCAACCAGAAATGGCTGCTCAACAACTACTACATCCGCGAGTTCTCGGCCGACTCGATGAGCGTCCAAGTCAGCACCGGCAACGTCATCGACTCGGCCCTGATGATACACCCGCTCGACTTCAGCCGCCGCGACAACATCGTCGAATCCATGACCGGCGACAAGCTCGACGAGTTCATCGAGCGCGAGGAGATGCGCGGCAACCCCAACATCAACGCCTATTACGTCGAAAAGTACAAGCGCGTGGCCTTCCCCTTCTCGACCTACATCCTGACCATCATGGGCCTGAGCGTGGCCAGCGCCAAGCGCCGCCGGGGCGCCGGGGCCAACATCGGCCTGGGCATCGGCCTGAGCTTCACCTACATCTTCTTCATGCAGATCACCACGCAGTTCTCCATCAAAGGCGGCCTCGACCCCTTGCTGGCCGTCTGGCTCCCCAACTTCGCCTATGCCATCATCGCGGCGATCCTCTACCGCAGGGCGCCCAAGTGAGCCGGCCCTCGCGGACGGCAGCCCAAAAACTCCTCCTTCCCCACCCATGAAAGAGCTTTCCATCATCATCTGCGTCTTCAACGAGCAAGACAACATCCATCCGCTGGTGCGCCAGATCGAGGCGGCCCTCGACGGTTTCGACTACGAGGTCATCTACGTGGACGACGGCTCCACCGACCAGACCCGCGAGCGCGTCCGAGAACTGCGGCACCCGAGGATCAAGCTCGTCGAGCTGCGGCGCAACTACGGACAAAGCTACGCCCTGGCCGCGGGCATCGAACATGCCCAGGGGACCCACCTGGTAACCATGGACGGAGACCTGCAAAACGACCCGCTGGACATTCCCATGATGCTCAAGATCGCCCGCGAGGGTGGATTCGACCTGGTGGCCGGCATCCGCGCCAACCGGCAGGACGGGATGTTCCTGCGCAAGATCCCCAGCAAGATCGCCAACCGCGTCATCCAGCGCACCACCGGAGTCCGCATCAAGGACTACGGCTGCACGCTCAAGGTCTTCACCAGCCCCATCGCCAAGGACCTGGGCCTCTACGGCGAGCTGCACCGCTTCATCCCCGTGCTGGCCAGCCTCGAAGGCGCCCGCATCACCCAGACCGACGTGCGGCACCATGCCCGCGTGCACGGCAGCTCCAAGTACGGCATCAACCGCACCTTCAAGGTCGTCAGCGACTTGCTGCTCATGCTCTTCTTCCAGAAGTACCTCCAGAAGCCCATGCACCTCTTCGGGACCTGGGGCATGGCCATTTTCGGCGCCGGGGCGCTCATCAACCTCTACCTCCTGGCCCTGAAGGTCGCCGGGGAGGACATCTGGGGCAAGCCGCTGATGATCCTGGGGCTGATGCTGCTGATCGCCGGGATACAGTTCATCACCATCGGCCTGGTGCTGGAGGTGCAGACCCGCACCTACTACGAGTCGCAGCAGAAGAAGCCCTACACCGTCCGCAAGGTCAGCGAGTGGCCCCAGCCCCGGCAGGCCGACTAGGCCCCGCCCCAGTCGCGCAGCAGCCGCTCGACCCGCTCGCGCGGCGACGGGTCGTCGGGCGGATGCAGCAGCTCCAGCTCGCGGCCGCCCAGTCCGGCGGCCAGCCGCCAGCCCTCGGGGCTTTCCACCCGGCAGAAATCGAGCGCGCCGGGCACCTTGCCCGCCAGGGGCAAGACCTGGACGCGCCCACCGGGGCAGAGGTGCTCCAGCAAGGCCCGATCGACCTGGCCCTCCAAGACGAAGACCGCACGCGCCTGCCCCTGGCAGTTGCGGACGGTCTTGAGCTGGTAACGCATGGCGGGATGCTGTTTCTCAACGGTTCACCAAGAACGAATCCGAGCCGTCGCGGCCAATCCGGCAATCGATCTGACGGACGCCGAAGGCCTGCCCGGACTTGAAGCGCTCGGCGTAGTAGGCCTCGTCGAGCTGGGGCATGGACTGAATGTCGGCGTTGAAAATCAGGTTCATCACGCCTTTGGCGATGCCTTGCAGCATGTACGAGACGCCCTCGCGGGCAGACATCCGCTTCGACAGGTAGAAGTTGGACTCGTAGCCGTTGGGGCTGGAAAGCAGCAGCTTCTCCGGGGCGAGCTCGTCCACGCACAAGGCTCCCCAGCCCAGGGCGTTGGCCACGGCCACGATGCCATGCGCCCAGTCGGCCGCGTCGTGGAGCTGGGGCTTGACCAGCGCGGCCCACTCGGCGGACTCCATGATGCCTCCGAAGGTGTTGAAGGCGCAGACGTGCCCGGCCTCCACCAGCAGGCTCTCGACCAGCTCCTGGCCGGTCTGGCCCAGGGCCGCTTCCATCCGCTCCAGGAAGCGGAAGGAGGTCAGGTTGTAGTAGTTGGCGTACATCTTGGCCAGCAGCACCCCGAAGGCGGGGATCAGCCCGCGCTCGTCGGGCTCGGTCGGCAGTTCGAACACGGCCTGGGTGATGGCCTCGGAGGCCACCCGGCAGCCGGGGAAAGGCTCCCGCGGATCGACCTGGCCCATGATGCCCGCGCCCACGCTGGGCTCCAGCGCGCGCGGCTCGGGGCGCAGGCGCAGCACGAAGCGGCAGCGGTCGTCGCCCAGGCTGCGGCAGTGCGTCTGCTCGACCTCGTAGTGGCCCGGCTCGCCCCGGAAGGCCATCGCGAAGGCGGCCCGGGCGAACCCGGCGGCGAAGTGCGACACGCCGCCCTGCGCGCGCGCGCGGAGGCCGAACTTGAGGACCCAGCCGTGCGCGTAGTGCTCCCAGGGGCACTCCACCACGCCGCCCTCGGGCCCCGCCTCGACGACCCGGAACAGGCCGAAGCCCCTTTGCCGGAACAGCTCGGCGGCAGTGGCCAGCACGCTCTCCGGCTGGCCGCCTTCCGCGAACAGCTAGGCCAGCTCGGCGAAGGCGACCTCCTCGGCGCTGTCGCGCAGCAGCGCGGGCACGTCCACGAAGTCGGCCGCCGATTCCATCGAATGCTGCAAGAAGCAGTTGTAGTGGTGGCAGTGCAGCGCCACCGGCTCGGATTGGGCAAACCAATACCGGCGGACAGGATCCACCACGAGGGTTGGAACGACCTTCTTCATCTTGGGAGGCTCTTTTTGTACTGTTGTTGGATGAACCCATCGATCTCATCCAACAGATTCTCGGGCAGATCCAGAGGATCGTCAAACTTCAACACACTGAATCCTTGGGCTTTGAAGCTCTTCATGAACTTCAGGGCCAGGATGTTCCAAGTGAGCGGGGGCAATTGCTCCATCACCCATTGGTTCAGTTCCTTCATCTTCATGGTCTTGGTTCTGGTTTTCGTCTTGAGCGTGCTTGTCATGTGGCCTTTTGAAATGTTGGAAAGATAGTGCTTGGGTTGGTGCTGGTCTTGGCACGGTTAGGAAATAGCAGGTGGAAGCCTGCCCAGCGAAGATGCAAAAAAAGCAACATTTCAAAAGAAAACAAAAAAAAGGCCTGCCCCGGATAGGGCAGGCCTTCCGTTCGGGAGCTGACAACAAGCTCAAATCTTGAACCCAATGACAATGACGTCATCGACCTGGTGCTCCTCGCCCCGCCAGGCCTCGAAGGCCTCCCGGAGCTTTTCCTTCTGCTCTTTGAAGGGCTGGTCTTGCAGCCTGACGAAGATTTCCTTCATCTGCTTGCGCATGAACTTCTTGCCCTTTGGCCCGCCGAACTGGTCTTGGAACCCGTCGGAGAAGATGTAGAAGGCATCGCCCATGAGCAGGTCGAACTCCTGGTTGGTGAAGGCGCCCTTGGCCTCGGAGTAGATGCCGATGGGCATGCGGTCGGCCTTGGACTCGATGGCCTTTCCGTCGCGGACGAAGACCAGGGGGTTGTTGGCCCCGGCGAACTGGAGCTTGCGGGCCTTGAGGTCGATCAGGCAGAGCGACATGTCCATGCCGTCCTTCGACGAGCCCTCCTCGCCGGTCTGGTGCAGCGAGGTGATGACCTTCTCGCGGAGCTGGTCGAGGATCTGGGAGGCCGTCAGGGCCTGCTTGCCCGGCTCGGTGCGGTTGAGCTCGTTGAGGAACGAGACGCCGAGCATGCTCATGAAGGCGCCGGGCACGCCGTGCCCGGTGCAGTCGGCCGCGACCAGGATGAGGCTGTCGTCGCTGTTGTGGGCGAACCAGTAGAAGTCTCCGCTGACAATGTCTCGGGGCATCCAGAGGATGAAGCTCTCGGGCAGGTCGGCCTCGAGGCTTAGGGGCGGAGGCAGGATGGCGTGCTGGATGTAGCGGGCGTAGTTGATGCTGTCGATGATCTCCTTGTTCTTTTCGCGGATTTCGTCGCGCTGGGCCTGGATGGCCTTGTTCTGCTTGATGATCTGCTCGTTCTTCTGGGCCAGGAGCACGTTGGCCTTCTGCTTCTGGTAGTAGCCCCTGACCACGGCCACGATGACGATGATCACCAGGACGAAGCCGCCCATGAGGGTGTTTCGGGTGCGCTTGATCTCGACCAGGAAGTCGGACTCGGGCACGGCCACGCCGATGAGCAGGTGCTGGTTCTGGCTCAGGGCGTAGGTCTGCATCTGGCCCCACCAGTTGTCGCCCTGGCTGTCGAACTTGAAGGCCTTGCCCATCTCGCCGCCCACGGCCCTCCAGGCCCCGACGGCGGCCACGAGGGTCTCCATGCCGATGGCGTCGTGGGGCTTGAGGATGAAGTTCTTCATGGAGTCGGGCTGCTCGAGGAAGCGGCTGTCCTTGGGCAGGCCGACCACGAGCAGGCTGTCGGTCAGGACGAAGGCCAGGCCGTTTTCGCTGACCTGCATCTGGGTGGTGAAGCGGGATATGTCGGTGAGCAGCACGTCGAGGGCGATGACCTTCTGGGACGAGTCTCCGCGGTCGGAGGCGGATGAGACGGTGATGCCGGGCTGCTTTCCGGTGAAGAAGATGTAGGGGTCGGTCCAGAAGAGCTCGCCCTGGGGCTTCTGCCTGGCGCCGACGAACCAGGGGCGCCCGGTGGGCAGGTACTCGATGGTCTCCTGCCATTCCTCGGTGAGGGCGAACTGGCCGGCGGCCTCTTCGTGCCAGCGCTGGTAGCTGACCTGCTTCTGGCCCGCGGGGAAGGCGATGGTGCGGACGCGCCAGGAACCGGGCTCGCGGTGGATCATGAACTCGCTGTTGTCGGTGCGGGCCACGATGACGTTGGAAATCTGGGTGGTGTTGTGCAGCAGGGGCACCACGAGCTTGTTGCGGGTCTGGGCGTCGGCGGCCTCGAGCAGGCCGTTCTGGTCCCACTCGCGCAGGGTGCGGAGGTCCTCGCCTACGGTGCCGAAGAAGTTGTTGAGCTCGACGGTGGTGCGCGAGGTGGTGCGGTTGATGAGCGACTTGGCCAAGGACTCGACCGTTGACGACAAGTCGATGAGCATGAGCGAGAGGATGATGACAAGGCCCATGAGCACCAAGATCAGGGCATTGCGCAAGACACCGGCCTGAAATCTTTTCCAAAGGCTAATCTGTACGGCCATCGGTTTGTTTTTGTGGTTTGGGAGGGCGGGGAGGAATGACCTGCTGGCCCAGCGGGCTGGCGTTCCATTCTCAAATTTAACCAAGCGGGCGGTCTTTTCAAAGCCAAAATAAGTTTTCCCGCGAAAAAGCCCCGGGCCTCCCGCCGCGTCGGTCGGGGCGACCTGGCCAGGACCGGACCAGCAGGCCTCCGACCGGGACGGAACGGCGCTATCGCGGGATGGCGGGCACGCAGAAGAAACCCTCGGGGCCGATGGGCTGTCGGGTCCAGCGGTAGGCCACCAGGGCGCCGCCCTTGGCCACGCTGTAGTCCACGCAGGCCACGTTGGGGGCCAGGGGCTCGGGGGTCCCGCGCTGCCAGTAGTGCCCCACGAAGACGGGCGGCGCCTGGGGCGGGTAGCCGAAGCCGAGGGCCTGGAGGTCTTCGCTGACGGGCGCGAGGCTGACCTCCCAGCCTTGGGTGACGGCCATTTGCCGGTAGCTCAGGCCGGGCTGGTCCAGCCACCACTTGGCCCTGATGGTGCGGACGGCCCGCCCGTTGGCCGTGACGAAGGCCTGGCCCTCGGGCAGGCGGAGGGTCTTGCCGCCCAGCAGGACCATGACCTGCTGGTGCAGGCCATTGCCCGGCCAGAGGGCCTTGCGGAGGTATTCGGGCAGGAGGCTGCCGTCGGCGCGGAGGTAGGGCCGCAGCCGGCCGATGACCTGGTCGTCCCAGCAGGCGTGTACGGCGCGCAGCCCGTCCACCTCGACGAAAAGCGGCAGGGAGGCGAACCAGGCCAGGGCCTCGCGCAGCTCGGGCTCGTGGCCCAGGTAGGAGGCCAGGGTGGCGCGCACGGGCTCGACCAGGTCGGGCGGAAGGTTCCAGAGGCCGGGGACGCTGCCCGCCCGCTGCCAGAGCCAGAGCAGGTAGAACTCGTGGTTGCCCATCAGGGCCAGGGCGCCACCGCGGCGGGCCAGGCGCATGGCCAGGGCGACGCTCTGGCGCACCTGGGGCCCGCGGTCGATGAAGTCGCCCGTGAAGAGCGGCCGGCGACCCAGCGGATGCGCGGGAAGCCCGTCGGGGCCCTGGTGGTATCCGAGGCCCTTGAGCAGCAGCAGCAGCTCGTCGTGGTGGCCGTGTATGTCGCCGATGATGTCGTACATGGTCCGGGTGCTTTGGAAGTGGGCAAAGGCTGTCGCCAGGCCCGCCGTCGCCTGGGGCGATTCCGGCGGGAAGTCGCTCTTCATCTCGGCTGTCGAAAGCATGTTTCTTGAAATAACAAAGTGTTCCGACGCAAAATAGAGGATCTTCCTGAAAAAAGCAAGCCCCAGTTTCTCCTAAAAACATTTTTTACAACACATTTTTTTGAGTCCAACGCTTTTGACCGTCCATAGGAAAATGAAATGATGGCCCGGAGGCCCATCATGGGAAATGTTTTCAAGGCCATTTCCTTAGAAATAAAAACAAGCCAAATTGGAAAAAAGCCTAGCCCCCGGCCACCCGCCCCCGCGAAGCGCGGGCCCGGCATTGGGAAAAAAATTTATCTTTGGGAGGGCGAAGCAAACCCAAGCCCTTGACCCTCAAAGCATGAAAGACGCCAAGATCCTGATCATCGACGACAATGCCGACCTCCTGTTCGCGCTGAAGCTGGCCCTGAAGAAGAAGGTCAAGCAGATAGACCTGCTGGAACACCCCGACCAGACCGAGAAGATCTTGGAGCAGCACGACTACTCGGTGATCGTGCTCGACATGAACTTCTCGAAGGACGCCATGAGCGGCCAGGAGGGCTTCGACTGGCTCAGGCGCATCCTGAAGATCGACCCGGAGGCCGTGGTGGTGTGCATGACGGCCTACGGCGACCTGCCGAAGGCCGTGCAGGCGATCAAGCTGGGGGCCACGGACTTCATCCTGAAGCCTTTCGAGAACGAGAAGTTCCTGGCCACGATACAGGCCGCGGCCAAGCTGGGCCTCCAGCGCCGCGAGCTGAACGACCTGAAGGCCCAGAACCGCGCGCTGGCCGACAGCCCCAGCCTGGACTTCCTGGGCGACTCGCCCGTGATGCGGCAGGTCTTCCACACCATCCGCAAGGTGGCCCAGACCGACGCCAGCGTGCTGATCCTGGGCGAGAACGGCACGGGCAAGGAGCTGGTGGCCAGGGCCCTGCACGAGAACTCGGCCCGCCGCGACAAGGTATTCGCCAGCGTGGACCTGGGCTCCATCACCGAGACGCTGTTCGAGAGCGAGATGTTCGGCCACGTCAAAGGGGCCTTCACCGACGCGCGGGCCGACCGGGCCGGGCGCTTCGAGCTGGCCTCGTCGGGCACGCTCTTCCTGGACGAGATCGGCAACCTCTCGCCCACCATGCAGGCCAAGCTGCTGACGGTGCTCGAGCGCCGCGAGGTGACCCGCGTGGGGGCCAACCGGGCCAAGCCGATCGACATCCGGCTGGTCTGCGCGACCAACATGCCGCTTCGCCAGCTCATCGCCGAGGAGAAGTTCCGCGAGGACCTGCTCTACCGCATCAACACCGTGGAGATACAGGTGCCCCCGCTGCGCGAGCGGGGCGACGACCTCGAGCTGCTGGCCGGCCATTTCCTGGAGCTCTACGCCCGCAAGTACAAGAAGCCCGTCCGCGAGATCAGCCAGGCGGCCTTCAAGAAGATGCGGCAGTATCCCTGGCCGGGCAACGTCCGCGAGCTGCGCCACGCCATCGAGCGGGCCGTGATCATGTCCGACCACAAGAGCCTCCAGAGCGAGGACTTCCACTTCAAGGACAACCCGGGCAAGGTGGACGAGCTGGAGCTCGAGAGCTACAACCTCGAGGAGCTCGAGCGGAGCGTGGTGGCCAAGGTGCTCAAGAAGTACAACGGCAACATCAGCCTGGCGGCCAAGGAGCTGGGCCTGACGCGGACCTCGCTCTACCGCCGCATGGAGAAATTCGGCCTCTGAAGCCCCAGCCCCACGCACGAACCCCCCAACTCGAAGAACATGCTCAAACGATTCCGAACGAACGTCATGCTGCGGGTCGCGCTGCTGGCCCTAACGGCCCTCCTGGACGCATGGGTCTGGCAGTCGGGGCATCACTTCACGGCCCTGGTGCTGGCGGGCCTGCTGCTGTTCCAGACCCTCTCGCTGGCGCGCTACGTCGAGCGGGGCAACCACGAGCTCAAGAGCTTCCTGGAGTCGATCCGCTACTCGGACTTCTCGCGGACCTTCCCCGTCTCGGGCGCGGGCAAGTCGTTCGACGAGCTGCGCGAGACCTTCAACAACGTCATGGAGGACTTCCAGAAGATACGCAGCCAGAAGGAAGAGCACTACCATTACCTGAAGAACATCCTGGAGCACGTGGACGTGGCCATCCTGGCCCTGCGCTCCGACGGCACGCTGGAGATGGTCAACAAGTCGGCCAAGCTGCTGCTGCGCACGCCCGTGCTGCGCAAGCTGGACGACCTGGCGCCCTTTTCGGCCGAGCTGGTGGAGACCCTGCGCGAGCTGGGGCCCCGCTCGAAGGCGCTGGTCAAGGTGCGCGACGAGGACGAGCTGCTGCAACTGAGCATCCACGCCAGCATCTTCCGCCTCAACGAGCGCGAAATCAAGCTGGTGAGCCTCAAGGACATCCAGTCGGAGATGGAAGCGCAGGAGCTGGAGGCCTGGCAGAAGCTGATCCGGGTGCTGACCCACGAGATCATGAACTCCATCGCGCCCATCTCGTCGCTGGCCTCGACCACGCGGGGCATGGTGGAAGAGCACGCCCGGGCGCTGGCCGAGCTGGTGCCGGGCAAGTTCGACCCGGAGGACCTCGACGACATCCACAAGGCCCTGGAAACCATCAACAAGCGGAGCGTGGGCCTGATCCACTTCGTGGACACCTACCGCAACCTGACCCGGGTGCCCAAGCCCAACCTGAACTACTTCCCCGTGCGCGAGCTGCTCGAGGACGTCGCCGCCCTGCTGGCGCCCGAGGTGGCCGAGGCCGCCGCCCGGCTGGAGCTGCGGATCGACGACCCGCAGGAGCTGGTCCTGGCCGACAAGCAGCTCCTGGAGCAGGTGCTGATCAACCTGGTCAAGAACTCGCTCCAGGCCCTGAACGGGCGCGAGGGCGCGAAAGTGGAGCTGCGCTGCCTGCGCAACCGGCGCCAGCGGACGGTCATCCAAGTGGTGGACAACGGGCAGGGCATCCTCCCCGAGGCCATGGACATGATCTTCATTCCGTTCTTCACGACCAAGCCCAAGGGCTCGGGCATCGGGCTGAGCCTGGCCAAGCAGATCATGCGCCTGCATGGCGGCTCCATCGGCGTGGTCTCCGTTCCCGACCGCGAGACCGTCTTCAGCCTCACGCTGTGAAAAAGCTTCGCGGGGCAGGCCGTGCCCGTTGCCCCGATTTTTTTACATTTGCCCAACCAATGGCATTCGTCCGATCGACCAGCCCCCCCGAGCGGCGGGGCGGTGATCTGTTCAAATCGTCTGGCTGGCTTAACCCCACAATCAACACGTCATGGAAAACATCAAGATTCCCACCATCTTCAAGGCCACGGCCTACATGCTCTTCGCGATCATGTCGGTTTACGTGGTCATCATCGCCAAAGGCTTCCTCTGGCCGCTGGCCCTGGCCCTGCTGTTCGCCTACCTGCTCTACCCTTTCGCGAACTACTTCGAGAAACGGCTGCACTTCCCGCGCATCCTCTCGAACCTGACGGTGCTCATCATCGCCATCGTGCTGCTGGCCATGTTCTTGTTCTTCATGTACAAGCAATTGGCCATGCTGGTGAGCGACTTCGAAACCATCAAGATCAAGGCCATGGCCAACATGCAGTCGGTGGCGCACAGCCTGGAAGAGTCGCTTGGCATCGACGCGGCGCAGCAGAAGTTCTACCTGGGCCAGGTGGTGGACAAGGTCTTCGAGAGCGCCGGGGCCATCGCGGGACTGTTTGTCAGCTCGGCCTCGAGCACCCTGGGCAGCTTCGTGATCATGCCCATCTACATCTTCTTCATGCTCTACTACCGCGACAAGTTCTATGATTTCATCTTCATGGCGGCCAAGGGCCACAACACCGAGAAGGTGGAAAAGGTCATCACGGACGTCTCTAGCGTGGCCAAGAACTACGTCGGGGGCGTTTTCGTCGTGGTCTCCATCCTCTGCTTCACCAACTCCTTCGGGCTTTGGCTGATCGGGATGGACTACTTCATCATCCTGGGCGTGGTCTCGGCCATCTGCAACTTCATCCCCTACTTCGGCACTCCGCTGGGCTTCGCCTTCCCGCTGGTGTTCGCCATCTTCACGGGCGACTCTCCGAACCTTGCCCTGGGCGTGGTGGCGGTCTTCTCCGTGGTGCAGTTCACCGAGAACAACATCCTGACCCCGAGCATCGTGGGCGGCAACCTGCGCCTGAACCCCATCGTCATCATCCTTAGCCTGATCGTCGGGGCGATGATTTGGGGCATCCCCGGCATGCTCGTCATTGTCCCGTTCATGGCCGTCATGCGCATCGTTTTCGAGCACGAGGAGCGCTTCAAGGCCTTCGCCTTCTTGCTGGGCGACCAGGGCACCGAGAAGCACGCCGTCACCTTCGACAAGATCAAGAGCATCTTCGGCAAGAAATGACCTGCGCGGCCCGGTCCGGCTCGAAGCCGGGCCGGGCCGGCCTTATTCTCCCTCCCCCCGAATTTTCCCAGAATGGAGATCACAATGACTTACCTGCTGGCGATTGTCGGAGCCCTCCTGCTGGTCCTGCTGGCGCTGATCGCGCTGCAAGGTAGGAACCACCGGAAGATCGGCCGGCTGCTCGAAGAGCTGGAGGAGCTCAAGGCCCGCCAGCGCGAGCAGTCGGCCTTGCAGCAGCGCATCGCGCAGCAGATGCCGCCCAAGCTGCAAAGCCCCCGCGCGAGCCAGGCCAACCGCCTGGCCCGTTGGCAATATCCGGGCAAGGCCCAGGACGACCGGCAGCAGGCGGCCATCCGCGCGCAGATCAACCGCAAGCCGCAGAAGCCCGGCCTGATCCGCCGCCTCGACGAGAAGTTCGGCGTGCTGGAGTACCTGGGCGAGCAGTTCATCGGGGGCAACCTGTTCAACAAGCTGGGCATGGCCCTGCTGGTGCTGGGGGTGGCCTACTTCGTGCGCTACGCCATCGAGAAGGACTGGATCGACACGGTGGGCCGGGTGGCCGTGGGCCTGGGGGCCAGCGGTCTGCTGGTGCTGCTGGCGCACCTGGCCAGCCGCCGGATGCGGGCCTTCAGCTCGGTGCTGCTGGGAGGCAGCATCGCGGTGCTGTTCTACACCTTCTTCATCGGATTCGAGCAGTACAAGCTTTTCTCGCCCACGGCGGGCCTGCTCATCCTCCTGGGCATCAACGCCTTCTCCGTTTCGCTGGCCCTGGCCTACGACCGCATGGAGGTGGCCGTGTTCAGCACCCTGGCGGCCTTCACGGCCCCGCTGATGGTGGACTTCAACGGCATCCCGCACACGGTGCTGCTGACCTACCTGCTGGTGGTGGACATCGCGCTGCTGGTCTTGGCCTACTTCAAGAAATGGATGGTCATCACGGCGGTCTCCTACGTCGGCTCGCTGGCCTTCTACGGGCTATGGCTGCGGGGCGCCTTCCAGGTGGACCAGGTCCCCTACCTGGCGGCCTTCGTCTTCGCGACCTTCTTCTACCTGATCACCTTCACGATGGTCGTGCTCAACAACGTGCGCGAGCGGAGGCCCTTCATCCCGCTCGAGCTGACGATGATCATCACGCTGACCATCATGTACTTCACGGCGGGCCTGGCCATCATCGAGGAAGTGAACAACGACCTCAAGGGCCTTTTCACGGCCTTGATCGCGCTGATCAACTTCATCCACCTGATGGTCTTGTTCCGCAACGAGAACGCCGACCGCAAGCTGATCTACCTGCTCCTGGGCCTGGTGGTGCTCTTCACGAGCCTGGTGCCGCCGGTGCAACTGGTGGGCAAGACCATCACGCTGGTCTGGTCGCTGCAGATCGTGCTGATGATGTGGCTGGCCCAGAAGATCGATGTGGTGCTGATGAAGCTGGGCTCGTTCGCGATGACCCTGGCGATGCTGGGCAGCCTGGGCATGGACATGTGGCAGATTTACGTCCGGACCACGGAGCTGGCCGAGCCGATGGCCGTGATCTTCAACCGGGGCTTCCTGATCAACATGGTGGCCGTGAGCGCACTGGCCACCAACCTGAGCCTGCTGAAGAACGAGAAGGGCGAGTACTTCGCCCCGTTCCTGAAAGTCAAGATGATGAAGGCTTTCCTGGGGGCGGCCGCGGGCCTGGCCTTCTACTTCACGGGCTTCCTGGAGCTGAAGT
Source organism: Bacteroidota bacterium (assembly GCA_020048645.1). GTDB lineage: Bacteria > Bacteroidota > Bacteroidia > Bacteroidales > UBA6013 > UBA6013. The sequence goes on from JAIFMG010000097.1 coordinate 22,965, forward strand.
ACCACGTCATCCAGAGCATCGACTACCGGCCGTCGGTCAGCCAGGTGGTGGGGGCCTACAACCTTGGGCTGCTGTTCTTGGCCAGCATCCCGGCGCTGCTCAAGCGCGACATTCCGGCGCTGGGCGCGGCGGCCGGCGGGGCGATGTTCCTCTCGTCGCTGCTTTACCTTTTCTTCTACAACTACAAGATCATCCTGGTGCGCAACGCCTACCTGATGAGCAACGACGCCAGCCTGGGCCAGTACCAGTTCCACTACGCGCTGGTGGCGGCGGTGGCCTTCATGGCCGTGTCGGGCTGGCTGGGGCTGGTCCGCTTCAAGGGGGCGGCCAGCCTTCCGGGCCGCGTCGGGGCGTGGTGGGCCTTCTTCGTGCTGCTGTTCATGCTGAGCGCCGAGGCCGACAACCACTACGTGGTGGCCGAGTTCCGGGAGGGCTTCCTGCCGGCGCACATCCAGCGCGAAGTACACCAGACGGTTTACACGGTGCTCTGGAGCGGGGTCTCGCTGCTGGCCATGTGGCTGGGCATGGCCTTCGGCTACCAGGAGCTTCGCCGCCTGGCCCTGACGCTGCTGGGGGCCACCTTCCTGAAGCTGGCCGTGCTGGACCTGGGGCGCATCGACGAGCACGCGCAAGTGGTGTCGTTCGTAACGCTGGGGGCCACGGCCACCCTGGTCTCGTACCTGTACCAGCGCCAGCGGCTGCGCGCCCAGGCCGAGGCCGAGGCCCTGTCGGCCCGGCGGTGGCAGGAGGATGAGCCATGATCCGCGAGGCGGCCGCCATTTTCTCCTTCCTCTTCGCGCTCGAGCTCCTGCTGCTGGCGGCGATCTTCCGGCAAAGGCATCCCCAAAGCAAGGCCTTGTCGAGCGGGCTCTTCTGGCGGCTGGTGGGCATCTCGATACCGGTCACTGTGCTGGTTTTCAGCCTGCTCTTCGTGGGCTGGGCATCGACCTACGCGAGGCCTTTCTCCCCGGAAGCCTGGAAGGCGGACCAGGAGCGGCCGCGAATGCTGCGGGCGCTGGTCGGCCAGGTGCTGCCATCGACATCGCCGGAGGACCTGGAGGACACGCTGGGCCCGGCAGTGCGGCTCGAGGGCCTGCCCGCGGGATACCGCGTGTTCGCGGCGGGCCGCGCGGGGCACCTGTTCGAGGGCAGGCGCCAATGGCTGCTGGTGGCCTACCGGGGCGACAGCCTGGCCATGGCCAAGCTCTACGAGCTGGAAGACTCGCTCGGCCTACTGGACCTTGTCAACAAGGATGCCCAGCATTCCGGCCACCTCGCCCTGTGAGTCGCGGAAGACGGACTTGTTGAGAATGACCTCTTTGGTGGCCCCGCTGGCGTACTTGACGCGGGTCTCATAGACCTGGCGCTGCCCGGTGCGCATGACCTCCTGGTCGGAGCGGTGGAACTCCTGGGCCTGCTCGATGCTGTCGCTGATCTCGAAGACGGTATGGCCGACGACCTCGCGCTTGGACTTGCCGATGTAGTCGGAGAAGGCGGCGTTGCAGCCCAGGTAAACGCCCTCGGTGTCCTTGTAGAAAAGCGGGTAGGGGATGGTGTCGAGCAGGGTGTTGAAAAAGTGGAGGCTCTTCTTGAGCTCCTTCTCGGTCTCCTTGATGGCGGCCTCGGCCAGGCGGCTCTCTTCCATCTGGAGGTTGAGCTTTTCGTGGGTGATGCGCATCTCCTCGATGTTCTGGCGCATCTGCTCCTCGTGCATGGCCAGGCTCTCGGCCTGGTCTTCGGACTCTCGCAGGAGCTTGGAGGTGCGGAGGTTGATCTTGATGGTGGCGATGGTGGAGGCCACGCTCTCGGCGATGCGCTCGGCGAACTCGATCTCGAAAGGCTCGAGCAGCTTGAAGGAGGCCAGCTCAAGGCATCCGAAGGTCTGGTCGGCGGTCTTCAGGGGCACAAGGAGCAGGCAGGTGGGCGGATGCTCGCCCATGCCCGAGGTGACCTTGATGTAGTCTGGCGGCACGTCCGTGAGGAAGACGCTGAGGTTTTCCAGGATGCAGCGCCCCACCAGGTCGGTGCCCATCTCGACGCGGTTGTTGAGGAACTTGCGCCGCTCGTAGGCGTAGGCCGAGAGGATGCGCACGTGGAGGTCGTCGGGGTCGTCATCCTGGATGAGGTAGAAGGCGCCGATGTTGGCCCCGATGTACTGGACCATGTTGCTGGTGATGCTGAAGGCGAACTCCTCCATGTTGTCGTTGTTCTGGCGGAGGATTTCGGAGAACTTGGCGATGCCCGTTGTCACCCAGGCCTGCCGCCGTTCGCGCTCCTTGCGCTCCTCGTTCTCGCTCTCGATGCGGCGCAGGCTGTCGCGCATCTGCAGCAGGGCGTTGCCCAGGCTGTCGGAAGGCCCTTTGACAGTGAGCGTGGCGTTGAGGTTGCCCTGCCCGATGACGTTGGCGAAATCGACCGTCTGCCGCAGGTTATCGACCAGTTGGTTCATGGCCAGGGAGGTCTCGCCGATTTCGTCGGCGTTGCCCACCCTCATCTTCTCGGCCGAGAAGATGTCGCCCAGGGCCAGGCGCTTGAAGTTGGTGGTCATGCGCTTGAGGGGCAGGGTGATGATGCTGGAGATGAAGAAGATGAGCACGCTGATGCTGGCCAGGCCCAGCAGCCCTACGGTGATGGAGATGCGGTAGTTGGCCTGGGCCTTCTGGGCGACCGTCTCGATGGGCACGGCGATGCCCAGGGCCCAGGGCGTGCTGGTCTTGCCGATCGCGATCGGGTGGACGGACGCGTAGTGCGCGCGGTTGAGCGAGTCCACGGTCTCGAACGAGAAGGCCTTGCCTTCGCGGACGCTCTGGGAAATGGCGAAGAGGGCCTCTTCCTTGAACAGCAGCTCGCTGATGTGGCGGTTGACGAAATAGTCGTTCGGGTGGGCCACGAAGGTGCCGTTGTTGGAGAGCAGGAAGGCATAGCCGTCGCCGAAGGGAGTGAGCTGGCCCATGAAATTCTGGAACTTGTCCAAGGGTACGTCGATGCCGGCCACGCCCATGAACCGTTCTTCCTTGACGATGGGCACCACGATGCTGGTCTCGAGGATGCGGGCCATCTGGCGGCTGTACGAATACTCGTAGGGGTCCAGGACCACTTCGGAGCGGGTTTGCTTGGGCAGGGCGTAGTAGTCGCCCGCGTAAACGGCCTCGGGATCCTCCTCGATGGACTCGTCCAGGACGACGCGGTCTCCCTGCCGGTAGAACATGACGCCGAAGTTGCCCAGCACGCTGCTGCCGGGCTTCATCTGGTAAAGGCTGTCGAGCCTGTCGATGGAATACGGCTCCCAGGTGGTCCAGACCGAGATGAACTCGGGGTTCATGACCAGGAGGTTGCGGACCATGTCGCGGCAGAGGAAGCGGCGGTACTCCTCGGGCACCTGGTCGAAGGAGTGGAAGTTCTGGGCCAGGGTGCGGACGGCCCCGACGTAGAGGTCCAGGCGCGACTTGGTCTGCTCGGCATACTTGGCCGCTTCGGAGTCGGCCAGCTTCTTGGCCTCCTCGAAGGCGTGCTCCCGCGCGTTGACGCTGACGATGCTGACGGCGATGAAGTATATCGCCGCGCAGGGTCCGAGGATGTAGAGGATCAGCTTGGTACTGAGTTTCATGGAGGTTCCGATTAACGAGGGCCTTGTATTCATGGCTGAAATTAAAACAAATCCGCAAAAAATCAACGCCTCGAAGGCAATTATTTGCCCGGTGGCCCTCCAAGGGTGCCTTCCGATGGATCCTGCCACATATTTGGAATTATGGGCCAAGGTCTTATATTTGCCGCAAAGCCCCAAAAGCATGAGCGCGATCAAAAAATTTCCAGACACGATAAGCATCGTTCTGATGATCATGGTCTTCTTCATCGGCCTGACTTGGCTCGTGCCCGCGGGGCGCTTCGACCGTGCCGAAGTCCAGGTGGGCCAGGAGGTCCGCGAGGTGGTCGTCCAAGGCTCGTACAAGCGGGTGGAGCAGTCGCCGCAGGGCCTGTCGGCGCTGCTGACGGCCCCCATCCGGGGCTTCGCGGCGGCGGCGCAGATCATCGCCTTCGTGTTCCTGGTGGGCGGGGCCTTCGGCATCCTCAACCGGACCGGGGCCATCGTGGCGGCGCTCCGCCAGCTCATCGCCAGGGTCTCCGACAAGCCGCGGGGCAAGGCGCTGGTCATCCCCTCGCTGATGGTGCTGTTCTCGCTGGGCGGCGGCTCCTTCGGCATGAGCGAGGAGGTGCTGGTCTTCATCCTGATAACCGTGCCCCTGGCCCTGGCCTTGGGCTACGACTCCATCGTGGGCGTGGCCATTCCGTTCGTGGGCGCGGGGGCCGGCTTCGGCGCGGCCTTCTACAACCCCTTCACCATCGGCGTGGCCCAGGGCATCGCCCAGGTGCAGCCTTTCAGCGGGATCGAGTACCGACTGCTGGTCTGGGCCGCCATGACCACGGCCGCCGTGGTCTTCGTCATGCTCTACGCCCGCCGCGTCGAGAAGAAGCCCGAGCTGAGCATCATGTACGAGTTCGACAAGACACGGGACCTCTCGCACTTCCACAACGACCAGACCGAGGCCTTCACGCTCCGGCACCGCCTGGTCCTGCTCACGCTGCTGGGGGCCCTGGTCATGCTGGTGGTCGGCGTCAACCAGTGGGGCTGGTTCATCAACGAGATTTCCGGGCTGTTCCTGGGCATGGGCGTGGTGGCCGCCGTCATTTTCCGGCTCTCGGCCCGCCAGAGCGTCGAAGCCTTCGTCGAGGGCGCGCGCGACATGATGACCGCCGCCCTGGTCATCGGCCTGACCCGCGGACTGCTCCTGATCGCCGAGGATGGGCACCTCATCGACCCCCTGCTCCAAGCCATCGCCAGCGGAGCCCAAGGCATGCACCCTTCCATCTCCGCCTCCATCATGTTCCTGGTCCACGGGGCCATCAACTTCTTCGTGCCCTCCGGCTCCGGGCAGGCCGCCCTGACCATGCCCATCATGGCGCCCCTGAGCGACCTGCTGGGCATCACCCGCCAGACTGCCGTGCTGGCCTTCCAACTGGGCGACGGGCTCTTCAACCTGATCATCCCCACCAGCGGCGTCACCATGGGTGTGCTGGCCATCGCCAAGATTCCCTTCGACAAATGGTTCCGATGGTGCTGGCCCCTGATGCTCGTCTTCATCGGCGTCGGCATCCTTTCGCTCATCCCCCCCACCCTGCTCTTCGAGTGGCAATGACCTTCGGCAAATCCCGCCCGACCGTCTGGCATGGCCAACCCACCGCGGCCACGAACCCTGCCGAGCGAAAGCACAGCCCTACACACGAACGAAAAAAACACCCCTGGACATGCTCGAATTTTGGAACCAACGCTACGCCGAGCCAGGCTTCGCCTACGGCGACCAACCCAACGTCTATTTCGCGCAAAAACTGGCCGGAATCGCACCGGGAAAAATGCTCCTCCCGGCAGAGGGCGAAGGCAGAAACGCCGTACACGCTGCTTCCCTCGGATGGGACGTCCTGGCCCTCGACTACAGCCAGGCGGGCCGCGAAAAGGCCATGAAGCTGGCCCAGGCCCGGGACGTCAGCATCCGCTACGAGCTGGCCGACCTGAACACCTGGCAGCCTCCGCGGGCGCGGTTCGACGCGATCGGCATGATCTACACCCACTTCCCCGCCCCCATCCGCCATGCCCTCTGGGCCCGCCTGCTCGAAGCGCTGGCCCCGGGCGGCTACCTCATTGCCGAGGTTTTCGATAAAAACCAGCTCGGCAAAAGCTCGGGAGGCCCGCAAAGTCTCGAAATGCTTTGCCAAGCCCAAGAGTTCGCCGCACTGCTCGAAGGATTCGACGTGTTGGAAATGGAAGAGACCCAGACCCTCCTGCACGAGGGCCAATACCACGAAGGATGGGCCGAAGTGCTGCGCATCTTCGCCCGAAAACACTAGCCGAACAGCCCGCCTCGGCGCTCGCTTTCCGAAAGAAATCGTAGCTTCGCGGATTATCGAACCGAACCTTAACGAACAACACAACCCGCACCATGCCAGCCATTTCACAACGCGGCGCGAACATGCCCGCCTCGCCCATCCGCAAGCTGATCCCCTTCGCCGAGGCCGCGAAAAAGCGCGGAACGCAGGTTTTCCACCTCAACATCGGACAGCCCGACATCCGCACGCCCAAGGAAGCCCTCGACGCCATCCGCGGGCTCAAAGAGGAGGTCATCGAGTACAGCCACTCGGCCGGCAACGAGAGCTACCGCCGCGGCCTGGCCGACTACTACAAAGGCATCGGCATCGCGGTCGATTTCAGCGACATCCTCATCACCACCGGCGGCAGCGAGGCGCTGCTCTTCGCCTTCTGGGCATGCCTCAACCCCGGCGACGAGGTCATCGTCACCGAACCGTTCTACACCAACTACAACGGGTTCGCCGTGGAAGCCGGGGTAAACCTTGTACCCGTAACTTCCCACATCCAGGATGGTTTCGCCCTGCCGCCCATGTCGGCCATCGAAGAAAAGGTCAGCGCCAAGACACGGGCCATCCTCATCTGCAACCCCAACAACCCGACAGGCTACCTCTACTCGAAGCAAGAGCTGTTGCAACTCCGTGAAATTGTGCTCAAACACGACCTTTTCCTCTTCTCGGACGAGGTCTATCGCGAATTTTGCTACGACGGCCACGAGCACTTCTCGGTCATGCAACTCGAAGGCCTCGAAAAGAACGTCCTGCTGGTCGATTCGGTCTCGAAACGCTACAGCGCCTGCGGAGTGCGCATCGGCGCCCTGGTCAGCCGCAATCCCGAAGTCGTGGCCGCGGCCCTGAAGTTCGGACAAGCCCGGCTCAGCCCTCCCGGATTGGGCCAGATCGTGGGCGAGGCCGCGCTGCGCACCGGGAGCGACTACTTCGCCGAGGTCTATCACGAGTACATCGAACGCCGCGACCTGGTCGTCGAAGCCCTCAACCGCATGGAAGGTGTTTTCTGCCCCACCCCTAAAGGAGCGTTCTACACCATCGTGCGGCTCCCCATCCGCGACAGCGAGCACTTCTGCCAATGGCTGCTCGATTCGTTCTCCTTCGAAGGCAGCACCGTCATGCTGGCTCCGGCCTCGGGCTTCTACAGCACACCCGGCCTGGGCCGCGACGAGGTGCGCCTGGCCTACGTGCTCGAAAAAGACAAGCTCCAACAAGCCATGCACTGCCTGGAGCAAGCCTTGAAAGAATACCCGGAAAGCACTCTGAAACAGTGAGTTTCTCCTACTTCGTGGCCCGGAGGATGGTCCGGAAGGAAAAAGGACAAGAGCGCTCGGCGGCCCGCTCCATCGTGGGCATCGCCGTGGCCAGCATCGCCCTCGGGCTTGCCGTCATGATTCTATCCGTGGCCATCCTCACCGGATTCAAGCGCGAAGTATCCCAGAAAGTCGTCGGCTTCGGCTCGCACCTGAGCATCGTCCGACACGATACGAACAACTCTTTCGAGAGCCAGCCCATCAATCTTCGACAGCACTTCTACCCCTCGCTGGCCGACGAGCCGGGCATTCTGCACATACAGCCCTACGCCACCAAGGCGGGCATCATCAAGACCGACTCGACCCTCCAGGGCATCGTGCTCAAAGGCGTCGGCCCCGACTTCGACTGGGACTTCTTCGAAGGCAACCTCACCGAGGGCCAAATCCTTGACACACAAGGCGAAAGAACCGAGGGCATCCTGCTTTCGCAACAAACCGCAGACCTGCTCGAACTCAAGCTCGGCGACGCCTTCGCGATGTACTTCATCCAAGACCCGCCCCGCGCCCGCCGCTTCGAGCTGGTCGGCATCTTCCGAAGCGGGCTAGAGGAATACGACCGCCTCTACGCTCTCGTGGACATTCGGCACATCCAAAAGCTCAACGACTGGACGGAGGAGCAAGTCAGCGGGTTCGAGGTTTTGGTCGAAGACTTTTCCCAAATCGAGGAAGTCGAAAACAGAGTGCGTGACCTGGTCGCCTTCAACTACGAGCCTGGGGCCGAAAAGCTGAAAGTCATCAGCATTCGGGAAAGTTCGTCGCAGATATTCGATTGGCTTGAACTTTCCGACACCAACGTGCAGGTCATCCTGGTGCTGATGCTGCTGGTGGCGGGCATCAACATGATCTCGGGCCTGCTGATCCTGATCCTCGAAAACACCCGAGCCATCGGTCTCTTCAAGGCGATGGGCGCCACCAACTGGCAGGTTGTCAAGGTGTTCCTGTTCAACGCGGGCTTTCTGGTCGGCAAGGGCTTGGCCTGGGGCAATGCCATTGGCCTGGCCTTGGCCCTGGGGCAAAAGCGCTGGTCGTGGGTTACGCTCGACCCGGAATCCTACTACGTCTCGGCAGTACCCATCAATTTGGAAATCACGCACTTGCTGCTGCTCAACGGCGGGGCGCTGCTGACCATCCTGGCGATGCTGCTCTTGCCCAGCCTGATGGTGCTCAAGGTATCACCGGCCAAAGCCATCGCGTTTGAATGATGGACAACATTTAATCTGACAATAAAAAAAATGAAACTATACACCAAAAACATCATTAAAAAATACGGAAAGCGCGTTGTCGTGAAAGGAGTATCCGTAGAAGTGGAAAAAGGCGAGATCGTCGGTCTGCTAGGACCCAACGGCGCCGGCAAGACGACCTCTTTCTATATGATCGTTGGCCTGATCAAACCCAATGAAGGCCAGGTATTTCTGGATGACAGGGACATTACCGACGAGCCCATGTACCGCCGCGCCCAACTCGGAATCGGCTACCTGGCCCAGGAGGCCTCCGTGTTCAGGACATTGAGCGTGGAAGACAACATCAAAGCCGTGTTGGAAATGACCCAGCTCAGCAAGGCCCAACAACGCGAAAAACTGGAATCCCTACTGGATGAGTTCGGCTTGCACAAAATCCGCGAGAGCAAAGGCATCCAACTTTCGGGCGGCGAGCGGCGCCGAACCGAAATCGCCCGCTGCCTGGCCATCAACCCGAGCTTCATCTTGCTCGACGAACCCTTCGCGGGCGTTGACCCCATCGCCGTCGAGGACATTCAGAAAATCGTGGCCAAACTGAAAGACAAGAACATAGGCATCCTCATCACGGACCACAACGTGCAGGAAACCCTCTCCATCACCGACAGGGCCTACCTGCTCTACGAAGGCAACATCCTCAAATCAGGGACAGCCGAGGAGCTGGCCGCCGACAAGCGCGTCCGCGAGGTTTACCTGGGGAAAAACTTCGAACTTCGAAAAGTGGCCAAGGACTGATCCTCCGGCCGACCGATTCGCAAAAGGGGCTATAAAAACACGAAAGAAACATCTCGAATGTTCAAAAGGCCCTTTTCCAAAAATGGTTCAAATTTCGGTAGAACAACCGCTTGACATCGCTTGGGCTCCATCCTCTTTCCAGCAAAACCTGACGCAAGTTTTCGAGCTGTTCGGGCCGGCTGATCGGTGGGGGCGGGCTGATCCGGCCTTCCCAGTCGGTGCCCAGACAGATGTGCCGCGGGCCCACCACGCTACGGATATGCTCCAGGTGGGCCACAAGCGCTTCCCAACTGGCCTCGCGGCTGCCGTCGATCAGGGGGCTGTGCAGGCAAAAGCCAATCATTCCGCCAGTAGCCGCGATTGCCCGCATCTGCTCGTCCGTGAGGTTGCGCGCGTTGTCGCAACAGGCACGGGCATTGGAATGACTGGCAATCAAGGGCTTGCCATGAACATTCAGCTCCACGGCCTGCCAAAAGGCCGTGTCGGGGAAATGCGAAAGGTCCAACAGCATCCCAAGCTGCCAGGCCCTTTCCATGACGGCGCGCCCTTGCGCCGACAGCCGACTGCCGGCCGCCAAAGGCATGACGGGGGAAGGCCGAGCCCCAGCAGGCGGCTCGAAGCAAGCGTGGTGGAACCAATGCGCCAAACCCAACGCGCAAACCCCTGCGGCGGCCAGGCTGTCCACCCAAAACGCCTCCCCATCGAGCAAGTGGGCATTCTCAATGGCAAAGGCGATATTGGTTTTGAAGGGCGATTTTCTATGCTTTTCAACACTCAGAAAATGAAAGTCGAAATCATGCGAATCGCGAAATGCCCGAAAAAAAACCAATACCTGCTCCATCGAGACCGTATCAGCATGACGCATCTCAAATTGGGGAAGCCCAAGTGAAAAAAACAACAAATCAGCCTTTCCTATCGAGTGGTAGTTTATGGCCGCCGCGGTATCCCTCAAACCATAGAGGCCATCGTTGTGAAAAAGCCTGCTCAAGCCGCTGTTGTGCAGATCAGAGAACCGAACGGGATCTTGAACAATCTGTTGGCCAAAAACATGGCTTTTTGCTGCCATGCCTATTGCCAAACAAATTGAAAATATATAAATCAATTTCATTCTTCTGATTCGAAAAACTCGCGGTTCAAAGCCAAAAGCTCCACGTCATAGACCAGTATCGCCCTTGGCGGAATACACTTTCGGTCACCCAACAGTCCATGGGCCAGATGCGGCGGAACGATGAAACGAGCCTTCTGACCTTCCCGCATCAAGGAAATTCCGTACTCGAGCCCCATCTCGACCTTTCCTGCTCCAATGACAAATTGCAACAATCCCAAAGAATCGGACGTATAGCAAAGAGTCCCATCGAGCAAGGCCAGCCGATAAGCGATCGTGACGGTGTCCCCCGTCTGGGCAACAGGCCCTTCAAGCTCTTGGCCAGCGTAGATCTCATAATAGAAATTGCGCTCGGTGGTCTGCATGTTCCAGCCCCGGCGCTCGGCATAGGACCCAATGGCCTCCAAGTCCTTCTCGATGAGGCCCTGGTTGGCCAAGGCGAGCTTTTCATCCAAGGCTGGCCCGTCGTTTTTGGGCGCGGTACCCACCGCAGAATCGGCGTCCGGCTGATGGCCGCAAGAAAAAAAGAAGCCTGCCACCAAACCAAGCCCGAAACAAACACGCTTCATGTCCATTATAAAAAAGTTAAAATTAGTCTTCAGCTTGCAATTTAAGAGCGAGTTGGCGAAGTTCGTCGCGATGGTTTTCAACTTGTTGCACGAAAAACTCGACTGCCTGCTCAAGGGTCTTGTCGGTGAAGCGCCCACCTGCGGCCATCGAATGTCCGCCTCCGTTAAAACCCTCTCGGGCAAACCGGTTGACATCCCACTCGTTGGACGAACGGAATGAGCATTTGATATCACCGTCGCCGGCCATGAAGAGCGCAGCAAAGAAGATTCCTTTGACGGCCAGCGGCATGTTGACAAAGCCTTCCACATCACCCTTTTCGTATTGGAATCGTTTCTTTTCTTCGCTATCAATCACAATGTAGCCGTATCCCAATTCTGGAACAATGACCATTTTCTCACTGAGGCAGTAGCCCAAAAGCCGAAGCTGCTGCTCCTTCTGGCGGTTGTTGACGCGATCCTGAACCTCAAGAACATCCACCTCTTTTGTAATCAACTCAGCAACAGTGAAAAACGTGATGGGGTTTCCACAATTGTGCCGAAATCCGCCCGTGTCGGTCATGATGCCCAGATAGAGACAAGTCGCGCCGTCCTTGTCCAGCCAAAGCAGCCATTCCATGCGATTCATGAGACTGTGCAACAACTCGCAAGTCGAGCTGACAGAGGTATCGGATATGACAAAATCGTATTGGTCAGGCATTGGGTGGTGATCCACCAAAACGGTTGTCGCCTTGGGAAGTTTCTCGATGTACTCGGCCAACTCCTTGCCCATGCGCTGGTTGGTGTTGAAGTCAACGAAAAACCGCAAATCGGCAGTGGCAATGATCTCTCGGGCCCAATCGCCCTGGCGGTCGAAGTTGATGATGGACTTCGCGCCCGGCATCCAGGCCAAAGAATTGGCGAATCCGTTGGGCACGACGAAATGGGCGTCAAAACCCATTCTCCGGAAGAGGTGCCACAAGCCCAAGCCAGAGCCAAGGGCATCGCCGTCGGGGTTGACATGGCAAATTATGACAATTCTCTTGGACTCAACCAACCGTGTGCCCAATCTGTGAACAAAATAATCATCAAGAATCAATCTCATGGCAAATTGTTTTAAACGGGGAAGTGATGTCGTATCTTTTCGAGGAAAGGCTCCGGCGCCCGCATGGGACGGCGGGTTTTGGCATCCACCAAGACCAGGGTAATGTGGCCCAGGTTGAGCAATTGCCCAGCGGGGTTGAAGGTTTCGTAATCGAAGCGAATCTTGACGGTCGGGAGCTGCTCCATGCGGGTACGCAGGCGAAGCAGCTCATCGTAAAGCGCTGGTATCTTGTACTGAATGTTGACTTCAAGGACCGGCATGAGCATGCCCAGCTCTTCGATTTCACGATAGACCAGGCCGTGTTCGCGCATCAACTCCGTACGGCCCATCTCGTAATATTGCACGAAGTTGGAATGATGGATGTATCCCATCTGGTCAGTCTCGACATAACGCGTCCGAAATTCGATTTCGTGTGTTATCATTGGTCTTGAAGGTTGAGTTTGTGTATCACTTGTCTTCCACTACACAATATATGTCAATTTCTACTTCATTGCCAACCATGAGGGTGCCCGTATCGGTTGCGATTCCGTAATCGAGCCGATTGATGCGGAACGTTCCGGTGTAAACTATTCCAATTCCAGCCGCCAAACCGGTTGGAAAGGCTTTGATGGGGATGCTGACCTGGCGGGTTACTCCCCGAAGGGTCAGCTTCCCATCTACGGAAAAACCTTCGCCAGCGGATTGGATGGACTGGCTCTGGAAACGAATGTTCGGGTAGGCCGCGGCATCGAAGAAATCTGGCTTTAGGAGATGCTCGTCACGGCTCTCATTTTCAGTGTTTATCCTGGAGACAGGAAGGCTAATATCACAAGATACAGGAATATTTCCTGCCGGGCCAAAAGTTACAGCACCTGCCATTCTGTCAATCTTGCCCTCCACGGTGTTGAATCCCATGCTGGAAATGCTGAACCTCACGAACGACAAATCGGCAAGAACATGGCTTTGGGCCTGTGAGGGCAGGCAAGCGCACCCCAAAAGGAGGATGGACAGCAAGTATCTTCTCATCTTTTTTTTCGTGAAAGTAATGCAATTAGAGGAAAAACGAAAAGGGTGGGCCCCTATTGCCTATCAACTGGCCGCGCCGGCCTGCATTGCCTGAGGGCTCTAACCACTTTTCGCAGGCCGCATAACCCGAGTCGAGACGCCACAGATTGGCCGACTTCCGAGGTAATTCACTTCCCAAAAACTGGCAAGCGGAACGATATTCTGTTAGAAATCCATCGCTATTGTGCGACACGGACCCCGGAAAAACGAAAAACAGTAGATCGTATCTATCTTATTTACAAGAACTTGGAAAAGTTTTTAGCCAATTTGCCTTGAAAAAAATTTTTCCAAACTTTTCTTTGTAACTTTCAAACAACCAAGACAAAGCGAGACTCGCGCCAAAGCGCCAAGCAAAATTGCCATTCGCATTCGTGGCCTGCCGCTGAAACTTGTGCTGCTAGCCTCGGACTAGAGAAACGAGTTGGCAAGTCCCCGACTTCTCGCGAATGTTTTCTAGTCCTCCAAACGCTTGGAATGCGACAACAAGCGAAGCCAAACAATCATGGTCGGCTATGGCCGAGAAAATCGTTTGTCATTTTTTTTAACCCTCAATTTTTCAATAATGCAAAAACAAAACCCAAACAGATTCAAGCGCCTGAGCATTCTGGCGACTGCTTTCTGCCTCCTGCCTTTCGTGGGCTGGAGCCAAACCACGCCGGTCGGCAGTGGCAGCTACACGAACACTTTCCCAGGAGTTGACGAAGCGGGAAGAAACGGCTTCCCACAAGGGACGCCCTACACCATCGGGCCAGCAGCGGAAAAGCCTGTTCCTACGAACGATTGGTGGAGCAACAAGGTCAAAAATCCGCACAGCGACAACCTCTTCAACTACCCGCTGACGATGAAGACGGTCAACGATGGCCTCTTGGTAACGTTCATCCCTTGGGGGCCCATCGATGATGTGCAGCCGGTCATTGTCGGCGTCAGCGGCCTGAACGCACCGGCTGCGAACGTGTCAAATTTTTCGGATTGGACCGTTACGATGGATTGGGCCAGCGGAGATCATGAATTTACCGCAACTTCCGGAATCGGGATGCCTTTTATCTATTTCGGGAAGAACTCGGAAGACATTGCCCAAGTGAAAATCAATGTGGGCAATGTGATCCTGGATGGAGAAATCCTGCTGGTCGAAAACAGCCGCAACGGGGCGGACTATGCGATTTACGCCCCGCAAGGAAGCACCTGGGAACAATCGGGGAACACCTACACTTCCACGCTCAACGGCCAAGACTACTGGTCGATGGTGATTCTTCCTCCGCAGGCCACAAACATTGCCGAAACGGCCAACGAGTTCCAGAAATACGCCTACGTGTTCCCCAGCAACACGCTGACCAGTTGGGAGTTTGACGAATCAAACTCCGTGGTCAGCACGTTTTTTGAGCTGACGGTTGATGTGAAGGAAGGAACGGAAAACACGATGCTAGTAGGTCTTTTGCCACACCAATGGAACAACCTGGCCCCAGGCTCGCCCAATTTCACGGCGCACAGCTACCCCACTGTTCGGGGGCAGCTCAAAATGATGGAAACCAACTCGTTCACGGTTCAAAACACCTTTCATGGCATATTGCCGACCCTACCCTTTTTGGACCAGTACAGCGAAAGTTTCAACGCCAGCGATCTGTTCGAGAAGGTCAAGCTGCTTGAAAACGACCAACTCAACTCGTGGACTGACAGTTACAACGAAGGACAAGAAATGAACAGGCTCATTCAGACAGCCCGCATCGCGGAGCTGACTGGCGATACGGTAGCGTTGCAAAAGCTGCTCACAACAGTGCGCACCCGGCTCGAAGATTGGCTTGAGTACTCATCGGGTGAGGTGGCTTTTCTGTTCTACTACAACGAGACCTGGTCGGCCATGCTGGGCTACCCGGCTGGGCACGGCCAAGACCTGAACATCAACGACCACCACTTCCACTGGGGCTACTTCATCCACGCCGCCGCGTTTCTGGAACAGTACCAGCCTGGCTGGGCCGAAGAGTGGGGCGGCATGGTCAACCTCCTGGTCCGCGACGCGGCCTCGCCCAGCAGAGACGACGAAATGTTTCCGTTTTTGAGAAACTTCAGTCCTTACGCAGGACATTGTTGGGCGAATGGTTTCGCGACTTTTCCGCAAGGAAATGACCAAGAATCGACCTCGGAGAGCATGCAGTTCAATTCATCGCTCATCCACTGGGGTGAGGTGACGAACAACACCAGCATCCGCGACTTGGGGATTTACCTTTACACCACCGAGCAGACGGCCGTCGAAGAGTATTGGTTCGACATGTACGAGCGGAATTTCGGCCCGAACCAGCAGTACAGCCTGGTTTCCAGGGTTTGGGGAAACAGCTACGACAACGGGACCTTCTGGACGGCGGACATCGCGGCCAGCTACGGTATCGAGCTGTATCCGATACACGGCGGCTCGCTCTACCTGGGCCATGACACGGCTTATGTCGATAAACTCTGGACAGAAATTGAGCAAAACACGGGTATCCTCGACAACGAGCCGAACGTCAACCTTTGGCACGATGTCATGTGGCAATATTTGGCTTTCATCGATCCGGCAAAAGCCTTGGAGCTTTACGAATCGTACCCAGATCGCAGCCTGAAATTTGGGGTCAGCGATGCCCAGACCTACCACTGGCTGCACGCGATGAACGTGCTGGGCAAAGTTTGCGCAGACCTGACGGCCGACCACCCTCTAGCCGCCGCGTTCATGACCAATGGCGACACGACTTACGTGGCCCAAAACTACGGCGACCAGGACATGAACGTTGTTTTTTCCAATGGATACGTTCTTGAAGTTCCTGCTAAAGAACTTGCCACCAGCAAGGACATCGACCTCCAAGGGCAACTGACCAGCAGCTTCAACCAGGCGTACTTGGGCGGAAGCGTCGAACTGGAACTGGTCATCGCTGAAGGAACTGCCAGCAAAGTCGAGTTCTACAAAGGCGATAACCTATTGGCTACCAGCACTCAAGCCCCGTTCGTGGCCACCGCAGAAAACCTTTCTGCCGGCCGGCATACCTTCCTGGCCCGGATGTACCAGGGCGAAGCCTTCAACCTGAGCAACATGCTGACGGTCATCGTTGGCGACCAACTCCCTTACACGGGAAGCCCCATCGCTCTGCCCGGAAACTTCCAAGCCGCGCACTACGACATCTTCGAAGGGGGAATCGGAAACGGAATTGCCTATCAGGACATGACAGCCCAGAACGAAGGCAACTTCCGCGAAAACGAGCATGTTGACGCCCAAACCAATGCCACCGAAGGCAACTATGTCGGTTGGGTCGCTGGCGGAGAATGGCTGGAATTCACGGTGGACGTGCAGCAAGCGGGCAACTACCAGCTCGTGTTTCGGTACGCCAGCGGCAACAGCGCCGGAGGTGGACCGCTGCGCATCGAAAGTGACGGACAGACTGTCAAATCTGACATCACCGTTGGCACTACTGGCAACTGGAACACATGGGCCAGCAAAACCGTCGGGGACATTCCGCTCAAAAGTGGGCAGCAGGTCCTCCGGCTGTACTTTGAAGGGGGCGAGTTCAACATCGCGAAACTTACTTTCGCGTACAGCTCGCCTTTGGCCTACAGCCAACCCATCGCCAACGCGGGTAACAATCAAATCGTGCTGCTCCCGCAAAGCTCTACCCAATTGGACGGAACAGCCAGCACCGACCCCGATCAAGGCGAGCTGACTTACCTCTGGCGACAGGTCTATGGTCCTACTACATTGGTTTTCAACAACAACGCCTTGGCCGAGCCTACGGTTTCTGCCCTCGAGGAGGGAATCTACCTGATGGAGCTGAAGGTTGACAATGGCGACTACTCGGACACGGACGAGATGTTCATCATTTCCAGCAACAGCCCCAACGTCGCTCCCACGGTTTCCATTTTCAGCCCGTCAGACCAGTCCGTTTTTCTCGAAAATGACGAGATCACGATAACGGCGCTGGCCTCTGACCTGAACGACCCAATTGCCAAAGTGGAGTTTTGGGTCAACGAACAGCGGATTGGCACCAGCACGCAAGCGCCCTACGAGGCCATGTGGTCACCTGAAGTCGGCTCATACAGCCTGAAAGCCATTGCCTTCGACAATTTTGGCGACTCGTCCAGCTCTGCGGCTGTATCGGTTTTGGTCGATCCCGCTCCTCCTTGCGAAGGCACATCTTGGAACGGCGATTTCAATTACAGGTTCTCGCCAGCCGACGACAACCCGACCATCACCTTCATCCCTTCGCAGCCTGGCGTCGGTAGCCCGACTTGCATTTTGTACTATGGCACAGACCCTGGAGGCATGCCCGGATACAATGTTGTACCGAACGTGCCCTTCCAGATCAATGCCAGCGAAGGAACGCGGATTTACTTCTACTACACTTATTCTTTCCCCAATTTTGGTGAAAGAAACAACTCGGCCAACCCGAACAACTACGTCATCGGCTCCTGCCAGACCGAGACTGTCCTCGAAACGACCGAACCGCTGAGCATCCAGCATTACCCCAACCCTGTCCAGAATTGGCTGACCATCAATTTTCCTTTGGATGCCAGCCAGTTGCGCGTCTATTCGACCACAGGGCAACTGCTGCTCTGGCAAGATGGACTCCAGGGCATCGAGCAAGTTGACCTGAGCGCGTTGAGCGCTGGCCTCTACATCGTCCGGGTGAGCTCGGCCGAAGGCGTCAGCGTCTTCAAGATCATGAAGTCAGCGGAATGATCGGGCCTTCGGCATAGCCTCCGCTTCCTAGCTCCCCAGCGCGAACCTGCCACGAAAGGACAGGTTCGCGTTTTTTTTGGAGTCTTGAATCACTATTTTTTATTGGTTTGAATTGCCAGTTCGCATTGCTTTTCAGAATGATGTTTCATGGCCATGCATACCCACGGCCACCTTTCCCAAAAGCGACAAATTGAATCGCAATTTGTCGTTCAAGATTCATGCGGGCTGAAGGCCGGCGCAAGACTTTAAGAGAGGTTGGGAGGGCTAGAATTGAGAAAGGCCCGCTCGGTTTTTTCAAATTGGAGAAAGCTTCGTATTTTGAGGGCACGAAAGGCCCAGGCGCGCACGGCTTGGGCCGGGCCAAAACCGATAAACCGCAACAGCGTCCCCATGTCAAAAGTCCGCTCGCTTTCCATCCAAAGGCTCTACCTGATGCTCACGCTGCTAGTGGGCGGCCTGATAACCATGAACGGCATCTTGGGGATCCGCTTTCTCACGGCGCAAGATTCTCTGGATGAGCTCTATAAGAATCGGCTGCACTCGCAAGCGCTGGCCGCCGAGCTGCGCGCCAGCTCCGACGAGCTGACGCGCATGGCCCGAAGCTACGTGGTTACGGGAAAGTCGGAGTTCGAGTCGCGCTACTGGGAAATCCTGGCCATCCGCAACGGCGAGCGCCCGCGCCCCGACGGCCAGCAGGTAGCGCTCAAAGAACTGATGCGCCTGGAAGGGTTCAGCCGCGAGGAGTTCGCCAAGCTCAAGGAGGCCGAGGACAATTCCAACAACCTGGTCAACACCGAGTTGGTAGCGATGAACGCCGTCAAGGGCCTCTACCAGGACGCATCGGGGTTCTTCACCAAGAAGGCCGCGCCCGACAGCGCGATGGCCCGCCGCGTCATGTTCGACGAGCAATACCACGCCAACAAGCGGCTGATCATGGATCCCATCGAGGATTTCGAAAAAATGCTGGCGGAGAGGACTGATGGAAACCTGCGCCAACAGTTGCGCGCGAACCGCGACCTCGCGCTGTTCATGGAGTTCAGCATCTGGTTCTCGCTGGTTGTTCTGCTGGTTTCTTTCATCGTGATCCGACGCCGGGTCATTCTCCGGATCTTGGGAATATCCAAACACATGGAAAAAATTTCTGCCGGCGATTTCAATGCCGTGTTGCAAAGCAAGTACGAAGACGAACTCGGAAAGCTTATACAATCGCTCACTCGGCTCTCGATCGCGCTGCGCCAAAAGGCGCGGTTCGTGCAAGAAATCGGGCTAGGAAACTTCGAATGGGGGTACAAACCCTCGGGCAAGGACGACCACATGGGCGAGGCCTTGCTCGAAATGCGCGACGGCCTGGCCAAGGCTCGCCAAGAGGAGGCCAAGCGCCAGGAAGAAGACCGCAAGCAGAACTGGGTGACCCACGGCCTGGCCAAGTTCGCCGAAATCCTGCGCTCGGACAGCAACGACCTTGAGAGGCTGAGCAACACGATCATCGCCGAGCTGGTGGGCTACACGAGCGCGAACCAGGGAGCCATTTTCCTGGTCAACGACGATGACCCTGACAATCACTTCCTGGAAATGATGGCCGCCTACGCCTACCAGCGGCGGAAAATGGTCAACCGCAAAGTGGAGATCTTCGAGGGTCTGCTGGGCAGTTGCGTGCTCGAAAAAGAGGCGCTCCTGCTGGACGACGTGCCCGACGGCTACCTCAAAATCACCTCAGGCCTGGGCGAAATCACCCCAGGATGCTTGCTGCTCATGCCCATGATAGTACAAGAGAAAGTGCTGGGAGTCATTGAGATGGCTTCCTTCAAGACATTCCAGAAGCACGAGGTCGAGTTCGTCCGCAAGATTGGCGAGAACATGGCCGCCACCGTTGCCGCCGTCCGCGTCAACCTCAAAACGCAGGTCATGCTGCGCCAGACCCAGAAGAAGACCGACCAGATGCTGGCCCGCGAGCGAAATCTGGACGAAAAGCTCAAGAGCGCGCGGGCCGAGCTGGAGGCCGCCCGCCTGCGCGAAAAGGTCATGCAGAGCCGAATCGGAAAGCTGGAGGCGCAACTGCTTCGATTGCAGGAGGGGCTGATCTGAACGGGCAACATTTCGGCGACCGGGCCGTTCTGCTTGCCAACTTGTCAGGCCAGAGCCATGTCCGCCAAGCCTTGGCACGCTCTTTGGCCCGGAGAGGCCAACCCGCTGACAACAACGCATCTTTACCCATAATCCCTTCAACCTATGCCGATGCCCATTTTCAAAAAAAACAACGTTCTTTTCATCGCTCTTCTCGCATTGCTCGGGGGCAACAGCCCCGCTGTGCTGGCGCAAGAAGCAGAGACCAGCCTGGTCAACTGGCTGACCATCGAGCAGGCCGATTCCATGTGCCAGATTTACGACAAGCCCCTCTTCATCGACGTTTATACCGACTGGTGCGGATGGTGCAAGCACATGATGCGCACCACTTTTTCCAATCCGCAGATTGCCAACTTGATCAACAACAAGTTCTACCCAGTCCGAATGGATGCAGAAAGCACTGATACAACATACTACAAAGGCAAGGCCTACGGAGCCACCAACGGCAAGACCAACGACCTGGCCATTGAGCTGATGTCCGGCCGGCTCTCCTACCCGACCATCGTCTATGTATCCAAAGACGACCAGCCCAGCCCCGTGGCCGGCTACATGGACACCCGCCAGATCGAGCCGCTGCTCTACTTTTTCGGCGAATCGGCAAACCAGAATACCTCCTTCGACCTGTTCGAGCACAACTTCAAGCTCTCTTTCGTTCCCGATTCGGTGAAATCGGTCGATCCCAAGGAAGTTACCTCGGGCGAAGTCCGCTGGTACACCTTCGCCGAGGCCGAGGCCTTGCAGCGGCAAAACCCCAAGCTGCTCTACATCGACATCTATGCCGACATCTACGCGACGGCCCTCATGATGGAAAAAACAACCTACAAACACCCTATCATCGCCCAGTACATCAACGACAATTTTTACCCTGTCCGATTCGATGCCGCGAGCCGCGAGCCCATCCAATTCCTGGGGCAAACTTTTGTCAACGCCGGGGAAGGAGAGTATAGCCTGCACCAACTGGCCGGGGCCTTCCTGGGGCAGCAAATCGAATTCCCGACCATCTTCTTCATGGACGAGAACCAGCGCATCGTCAACCGAATGACCTACTACCTGGACCCGGTGACGCTGGAGCCCATCTTGCACTACTTCGGCGACAAGGCCTTCCCGAATACCGACTGGAACACCTTCCGGCAATCTTTCCAGAGCGAAATCAACTAAGCTGTCCAATAAGCGACCAACCCAAAACAATCGAAAACCCCAAGCCCTCGCAAGGCCTGGGGTTTTCGATTTTTGGCAAAACAAGCGTCCCTTCAGGCCACCGTTTCCGCCTCGAGCAGCCAGGCCATCGCGGTCTCCACGTCGCCGAAGTGGGCGATGATTCCGCTGTGGCCCACCACTTTCTGCGAGTTGTCCGAGAAGCTCTTCACGGACATTCGCGTGAAGACGCTCTCGGGCAGGACGAAGGCCATGCGCCGCAAACCCGCGGCGACCAAGCCAGGCATGAGCGCGGCGGCGTAATCCGTCGATTCTTGCTTGAGCAGGCCCTGCTTCCGCGTATCGGACAGGATCAAGTGGAACTCGTATTGGTGCGCCAGGGGAGCCAAGCTGTCAATGGCCGTCTTGAACTCCTCATGCTTGGCGAAGCCGATCCATTCTTGCAAGAGCAGCTTGCGGGCAGGATCGTAAGTGAATTTGGCGAAACGCGATTCGTAAAGTGTCATGGGCATTGGAATTGGGGTTTGCAGTGAGATTTTGAGCGGAGCGGTGAAGGCTGCCGTTCAAAATGACAGGTCAAGAATCCCACAACCCGAGGTTGCGGCTCCACAATCTTTGCGGTTGGGGTACAAATGGAAGTGCGCAGGAGTCCTTGCCTGGAAAAACGCGAAGGCCGTCCTACCTCAAGGAGCACCTTGAGACGGAGCGTCGAACCAGTAGTGTTCGAGCCGGAGGAAATGCTCGAGCGCCAGTTCGAGCAGGGCCGGG
Organism: Bacteroidota bacterium; assembly: GCA_020048645.1. Taxonomy (GTDB): domain Bacteria; phylum Bacteroidota; class Bacteroidia; order Bacteroidales; family UBA6013; genus UBA6013. The sequence goes on from JAIFMG010000097.1 coordinate 44,715, forward strand.
GTGGCAATGCCTTGCGCCGTGGCCAGCTCCTCGAAGCGCTTCAGGAGCTGGGGCGAAATGCCCTCGACGGGAACGCTGGCCTCGGCGGAAGGCTCGGGCTCCTGCGAGGCCGGCTGTATCTGGCGGGTGTTCTTGACCAGCGCGTTCTCAAACTGTCGGACGTCGCGTTTTTTAGCCATGTTTTTGCAGGATTTCTTGGGCCAATTCGAGGTATTGTACGGCGCCTCGGCTCTTGGAGTCGTACTCGAAGATGGTCTGGCGCAAGGATGAGCTCTCCATGAGCTTGATGTCCTGGGCGATGAGGGTCTGGTAGCGCTTGTTGGCCAGTTGCGGGTCGCGGTCGAGGTTGTTGAGCACGGCCTGGGAGAAGCGGGTGCGCATGGACTGCTTGACGAAGAGGATGCCGGCGAGCTCGAGGCGCGGGTTCATGCGCTTGCGCACCTTTTCGGCAATGGCCAGGATCTTGTCGAGGCCGATGTAGGCGAAGTTTTCGGCCTGCATGGGCACGATGTAGAAGTCGGCCGCGACCAAGGCGTTGACGGACAGGGCGCCCAGGCTGGGCGGGCAGTCGAGCAGGATGAAGTCGAACTGGGACTTGAGCGGCTCTAGGGCCTCGGCCAGGAGGAACTCGCGGCCGGGCTCGTTGTTGACCTGGTTCTCGTAGTCGAGCAGCTTGTCGGAGGAAGGCAGCAGGAAGAGGTTTTCGACGGGCACCAGGGCCTTGTCGGCAGGGCATTTCCCGAGCAGGAAGGTTCCGGCGTGCCGGTCGTCGGGTGCCTCGACGCCCAGGTGCGAGCTGAGGTTGCACTGGCTGTCGAGGTCCACCAGCAAAACGCGTCGGCCTAGGCGGGCCAGGGCGGCTCCGAGGTTGGCCACGGTGGTGGTCTTTCCGGTGCCTCCCTTGTTGTTGATGATGGCGAAGGTTTTGGCCATGATTGCGCGCTTTAGGTTTTTCGGACCTGAGTTTCCCTCAAAAATAGCAAAAAAAGGCGGTGTCGGATCGTGGGGATCAAGGTTTTCGGTGGGCCAGTTGCAAATTGGTCTGGTCGATGCGGAATCCGTAGTCGATGCCGAAGCCGAGTGGCCGGACGCCGGGACGCTGGTAGGCGGCCTTGAGGTCGGGCTGGTTGGCGTAGTCGAACTGCGAGATGGGATTTTCGTACTTTCCGTAGAGGGTCAGCTCCCACTCCTCGGGCTTGAAGTGCTTGTAGTCGATGCCGCAATCGGACTGGAAAATGTATTCCGATTCGCGCAGGGCGAGGTTTCGTATGTCGGTCATCCAGCGGCAGTAGTAGGCCGCTGCCTTGAAGTAGCTGGCATCAATGTCGAATTTTGACATGAACTTCATGAACTCGTGCGTCTCGGCCAGCTTCTGGTTCGAGATGTCGTGCGAGAAGTAATAGAGCTTGCGAATCTGCTGCTCGCCAGGTTTTCTGTACTCGAAGTAGGCTCCAGAGATGTAATTGTCCTTGGGATCGTCTTTGTCGAGGGCCGGATTCGAGGGAATCTTGTTTCCGTCCTTGTCCAGAGTGAACTTTTCGACCCGCTCGACCTGGTATCCGCCGCGGGCCATGAAGACCATAATGACGGGAATGACGCCCCGAAGCTCCATGCTGCGGTTGAAGTCGCGGCTCATGTAGCTTGTGATAAGGTAGCCCCATTGGTAGAGTGTTTCCGTAGAAACACGCAAGGCCTCGAGGAAAGTCCTAAGGCTGTTTTGAGAAAGCTCCTCGACCTTGGGCAGGCTGCCGACGCGCTCGAGGCCCATCAGGAAAAAGGTCTGGGCCTGGGGGAAGAAGAGGTCGGCGTGCATGAAGTCCGGCCCGCTGAACGGATAGAAGACCGTGCGCGCCGTCTGGTTCATCTGGGCCAGTTCGGTCTGCACGAAGGCCCGGATGGGCGGCAGCCGCTCGGCTTCTACCTTGGCGTAAATCTGGTCGTATGCCTGCTGGTGGGTTTGCCACATGGGGCTGGCTTCCAAGGGTTTGAGCGGACTGCCCTCGCGTTGGGGCAAACCCGCCAAGAAGCGGGCCAGCTCGTCGTAGTGTCGGTCTTGGGCGAAACTGGCCATGCCCAGCGCGAGCATGGCCAGCAGGAGGATTGTTTTTTTCATGTCGATGGTTTTCAGGCGCGGGGCCTACGTTTTCAGAGGTTGTCGAAAATGAACTGGGTCAACTTCTGGTGGATGTGGAGGGTGGTGTTGGTCCCCGAAATCGAGTGGTTTTTGTCGGGGTAGATCATCATGTCGAACTGGACGCCCTCCTCGACCAGCTCCGTGACCATTTCCATCGTGTTTTGCATGTGCACGTTGTCGTCGGCACTGCCATGCACGAGCAAGAACTTGCCTTTGATTTTGCCGACATGGTGGATGGGCGAGTTGTTGTCGTAGCCGCTGGCGTTGTCCTGGGGCAAGCCCATGTAGCGCTCGGTGTAGATGCTGTCGTAGAAGCGCCAGTTGGTAACGGGCGCCACGGCAATGGCCATCGCGAAGACGTCGGCGCCTTGGGCCAGGCAGAGCGTGGACATGTAACCTCCATAGCTCCAGCCAAATATGCCGATGCGCTTGGCATCGACCCAGTCCTGGTCGGCCAGCCAGCGGGCGGCGTCGATCTGGTCTTGGGTCTCGTATTTGCCCAACTGCCCGTAGGTCATTTTCTTGAACTCGGTACCGCGGGCACCCGTTCCGCGGTTATCGACCGAGACGACGATGTAACCTTGTTGGGCGAGCAGTTGGAACCAGCCCAGGCGCCAATCCCAACTGTCGAGGACGGTCTGCGAGCCGGGGCCGCCATAGACGTACATGAAAACAGGGTACTGCTTCTGGGGGTCAAAGTCAGGGGGCTTGATGACCCAGGCGTTGAGCGCCAGGCCGTCGCGGTTGGGAATCTGGATGAACTCCTTGCGGCTGAAGCCAAAGAACTCGGCGGTGTTCTTGAGTTGGCTGTTCATTTCCAGCTCGCGGATGAGCTTGCCCTCGCCCTCGTGTAGCGTAACCTCGGTGGGAACGTTGGCGGCCGAGTAGGTGTTGATGAAATAGCGGAAATTCTGGCTGAACTCCACGCTGTTGGTTCCCTGTTTTGGGGTGAGCAGTTTCTTGTTTTTGCCATTGAGTCGGATGGAATAGACGCCCCGGCGCAAGGGCGACTCTTCGGCGGACTGGTAATAGACTTGCTCATTATCAGGATTGTAGCCCAGGAATTGGGTAACGTCCCAATCGCCTTCGGTGATCTGCGCGACAAGGTTTCCGTCGAGACTGTGCAGGTAGATGTGGTTGTGGCCGTCGCGCTCGCTGGTCAGGACGAAGTGCTTTCCGTCGGGCAGGAAGGTCAGGTCGTCGTTGACCTCGACGTAGCGGGGATCCTCCTCGGCCAGGGCGACCCGCGAACGGCCATCGGCGGCGTTGGCCAGGAGCAGCTCCCACTTGTTTTGCAGGCGGTTGAGGCGGATGAAGCTGAGGGTCTGCGGGTCGCGGGTCCAGCGTATGCGGGGGATGTACTGGTCGGGCTCGGTGCCCAGGTCAATGGCCTGGCGCCGGCCGCTGGCCAGCTCGTGGACGTAGAGCTCGACGGTGGCGTTTCGCTCCCCAGCCTTGGGATATTTGAAGCGGTACCACTCGGGGTAGAGGCCGCTGTACATGGTCATGTTGAACTGCTTGACCTGGCTCTCGTCGAAGCGGTAGTAGGCGATGCGGCTGCCATCGGGGGCCCACTCGAAGGCCTTCGAGAAGCCGAACTCCTCTTCATAGACCCAGTCTGGGGCTCCGTTGATGATTTCGTTGAAAACGCCATCGGTGGTGATCTGCTTTTCTTGGCCCGTGGTCAAGTCCTTGACAAAGAGATTGTTGGCACGCACGAAGGCTAACTTGTCCGAAGTTGGGGAGAAAGTCGCCAGTTGCTGGGCGCCGTTTTCGGAAAGCGGGCGGAGCGTCTTGTCGTCGAGCTGGTAGAGCATGAAATCGGCGGTGAAGGAATGCCGGTAGATGTCCAACCGGTTGGTGGTCAGCAGCAAGTATTTCTCGTCGGGGCTTAGGGCATACGCGTCAATCTCGCCGATTCCGGGATGGTTGTTGGCCGAAAAGAGGGTCTCGACGGCGGCTCCGTCGCGGTAGCGGTACTTGATGATCCGGCCCTGCTCGAGGGTGGTGTAGTGCTCGCCGTCGGCCATTGAGCTGATTCCCCGGACGGTGTTGGGGTAAAACAACCACTCTCGCCAGACGTTTTGCAGGCTGATGGCACGCTGGGCGAGCGCGGGCGAGCCCGAGAGGGCCACGGCGAGGAAGCCCAGGAGGATGAGGAATGGAGTACGCTGTTTGAACATTGGGGTTCGGATTGGGTTGGGTTGGTGCTGGTCGCGAATATTGGAAAAAAAAACCGACCAAAGGCAGTCTTGCCTGTTCCCAATCGTTTCGGAAGGCCCGCGTTGCCCTGCCCGAAATGCCCATTCGCGGCATGATTTCCAACTTAGGGCCTTCACAAGAGGCTAATCCTTTTCATTTTTTGCTATTTTTGGAATGCTTGCGTGCGAAAATAGGACATCATTGCGTTTTGTAATTGTTCAATCATCTGGCAATCAATTTCTTGACCCATACTTTTCCGCAAGAAACCCACCACAGCCATGAAAAACGCCTTCCGAACGCTAGTGTTGCTGGCGCTGCTGGCCTTCCTGGGGCCTTCCTGCCTCTGGGCACAGAACCCGCGCCTCGACAGCTTGGAAAGGCTGCTGGCCGTGGCCCAAGACGACACCGCGAAGGCGAACCTGATGGTCAGCCTGGGCCTGGAAATCTACGCCAGCGACAAAAAGCGCAGCTTCGACCTGGCCTCGCAGGCCCTTTCGATCAGCGAGCAGAAAGGCTACGAACTGGGCATGGCCCGTAGCCACAACCTGCTGGGCCTGATCTATGGCCGCATCGACAACGACTATCCCAACGCCTTTCGCAACTTCTCCCAATCGGCCGAGTTGTACGAGCAGATTGGCAACTTGCCCCTGGCCGCCAAAAACTACTCGAACATGGGCCTGGTCTTCAACCTGCAAGGCAACAACAAGCTCGCCCTGGAGTATTACTTCAAGGCCCTGGAGATGCACGAGAGGGCCGGAAGCCGCGACCAGATGGCCGGGGTGCTCAACAACCTGGGCAACAGCTACTACCAGTTGAGGCAATACGACGAAGCCCTCGACAGCTACAAGAAGGCCCTCGACATCAACCTCGCCGCCCCGGAGGTCAACCCGCAGCTCGGCTCGAACTACCACAACATCGCCCTGATCCTGTACGAACAAAAGCTCTTCGTGGATGCCGAGGAGAACTTCCGCAAAGCCTTGCGACACCACCGGCAGGCCGGCGATTCCAGCGGGGTGCTGAGCGATTTCGTCAAACTCTCGACCATTTCCATCGAGATGGGCGCCCTCGACAAGGCCGCCCTCCAGGCAGAATACGCCCAGCAGATGGCCCGGCAAGTCAACACCCCCGTCGCGCTGGCCGAGGCGATCGCCCAACTCGGAGCCATACACCTTGTCAAAGGCGAGCTGCAAGAGGCCAGGCGCAACTACCTCGAAGCGCTCCGCATCGGCGACAGCATCCACCATGTCAACGTCATCGAAAACGCCCTCAACCATCTCAAGACAATCAACGCCCAGAAGGGCGACTTCAAACTCGCCTACGAGTACTCCGAAAGGCTCAAGGCCCTCACGGACAGCCTCATCAACCGCGAGGTGCTCGACAACGCCACCCGCCTGAACACCCAGTTCGTCATGGGCCAGAAAATCAAGGAAATCGAACTTGAGAAAGAGCAGCTCCGGCGAGAGATGGAAGAGAAGGCCGAACGCGACCGGCTCTGGAAGATCTATGCCGGCATCATTCTCCTGCTGGCCCTGGCCATCATCCTCCTCCTGGCCTACTTCATCGCCGTCAAGAAACGCGACAACGCCGAACTGGCCTACCAAAAGGAGGAAATCCTCCAGCAAAAAGAGGAAATCGAGGCCCAGAACAACGAGCTGCACCGCTACCAGCACCACTTGCAACAGCTTGTGGACGAGCAGACCAAGGACCTCATGCTCGCCAAGGAGAAGGCCGAGCAGTCCGAAAGGCTCAAAACTGCCTTCCTGGCCAACATCTCACACGAAATCCGAACTCCCATCAACGCCATCAACGGGTTCTCCTCCCTGCTCAACTACCCCGGCCTCACCGACGAAAGCCGGCAGAAGTACGTCAACATCATCACCTCCAACACCGACCAGCTCCTACGCGTCATCAACGACATCGTGGACATTTCAAAGCTCGAGACCAACCAGCTCGAGATCTTCAAGACCGACTTCGACCTCTACGAATGCCTGAGGGAGCGCCTGGCCACCCTCGAAAAGAGACTCGCCAAGAAGGCCAAGCCCGAGCTCGTGCTGCAACTCGAGTTCGACAAAGAGCTCTCGGGCGAGCGGCTCGTCACCGACAAGGCACGGCTGGAGCAAATCCTCTACAACCTGCTCGACAACGCCATCAAGTTCACCGAAAAAGGCCAAATCAAGTTCGGTGTCAAGCTGCAGGACGAGCACAACCTGCTCTTCTTCGTCGAAGATACCGGAATCGGCATGTCGGCCGCCAACCAGGAGCTTGCCTTCTCGCCCTTCCGGCAGATCCAGATCTCATTCTCGCGCGACTTCGGCGGCACGGGCCTGGGCCTCTCCATCACCAAGCGCCTGGTCGAGCTCATGGGCGGAAGCCTGCGCATCCGCTCCGCCGAAGGCAAAGGCACCCGCGTGGCCTTCCAACTGCCCTTCCAAACCCAGCTCGAAGAAAGCGACATCCTCGGACGGATTTGACCCTGCGCGCGCGGCCTCACCAACCCGCAAGGCCTTGGAATCCAGCTTTCGTCCAGCACCCCAAACCAACCAACGCCATGAAACTGCTGATTTGCGCCGACAAGTTCAAAGGCTCGCTGACGGCCGAGCAAGTCGTCGAAGCCCTGGCCTGGGCCTGCCACCGCCTGGGCATCGAGGCCGACGCCCTCGCGCTGGCCGACGGCGGCGACGGATTCCTCGACAGCCTTTCCGACCTGCGGGGAGCCACGCTGGGAAAGGTGCCCGCCCGCGATGCCCTGGGCCGCGAAAAAGACGCCCCCTGGCTGGCCCTCGGCCCGACAGCCTACCTCGAGCTGGCCCAGATTTGCGGCCTGGCGGAGCTCGCCCCCGAAGATCGGCAGCCCGAAAAGCGCTCCTCCTACGGCCTGGGCCAAGCCCTCGCGGCGCTGGACCGGCGCGGGTTCGCCACGATCGTCGCAGGCCTCGGCGGCAGTGCCAGCCACGACCTCGGCATGGGCATGGCCTCCGCCCTCGGCTTCCGCTTCCTCGACCGGCAGGGCCGCGCGCTGGAACCGCTGGGCGAGAACCTCGGGCTGGTGGAAACCATCCGGCCCCCGGCGCGGCCCTTGCGGGCGCGCGTTGTCGCGGCCACCGACGTGCGCAGCCCCCTGCTCGGCCCCAAGGGCGCCGCACGGCTCTTCGCCCCACAGAAGGGAGCCACGCCCGAAACGGTGGAACGGCTAGAAGCCGGCTCGCGGCGGATCGCCCAGATCTGGGCACAGCAATCGGGCATCGACCACGGCCTGACCCCGGGCGCCGGAGCCGCGGGCGGAATCGGCTGGGCCATGGCCAGCTTCCTCGACGCCCCGCTCCGCTCGGGCTTCGACCTGCTGGCCGATGCCTTCGCCTTGCGCGATCGCCTCCAAAAGGCCGACGCCCTGATCGCCACCGAAGGCCAGCTCGACCGAAGCTCCTTCGAGGGGAAGCTGGTCGGGCGGCTTTGGGAATGGGCCAGCGCCATGGGCAAGCCGATGGCCGTCATCTGCGGCCAGGCCCTGGCAGGCGCCGCGCCCCAAGGCATGGCCGTGCTCTCGCTCAGTGAGCGCTTCGGCCTGAAAGCCTCGCTGGGCCGGCCGGCCGAGCTGCTGCCCGAGGCCCTGTCCGCCTTGCTCAAAGGCGGATTCCCGCCGCGGACTTGAGGCTAGATCTGCTTGAAGGAAGTCAGGATGCCCTTGATGAGCGAAGAGCTGAAGCCCTCGTGCTCCATCTCGTTGAGGCCCGCGATGGTGCAGCCCTTGGGCGTGGTAACCTTGTCGATCTCGTGCTCGGGGTGCTGGCCGTTGGCCATGAGCAGGGCCGCGGCCCCTTTGACCGTCTGCGAGGCGATGAGCTGGGCCGTGTCCGAATCGAAGCCGATCTGGATGCCGCCTTGCGAGGAGGCGCGGATGTAGCGCAGGGCGTAGGCGATGCCGCAGGCGCCCAGCACCGTGGCGGCGTCCATCAGGGCCTCGTCGATCAGGATGGCCTCGCCCAGCTCCTGGAACAGCGAGAGCACCAGGTCGCGGTCGGCGCCACTGGCCTTGTCGGCCGCCACGCAGGTCATGGATTCCTGGATGGCGATGGCCGTGTTGGGCATGGCACGGAACAAGGGCACTCCTGGCCCGCAGGCTTCCCGCATCTGGGCGATGGTGATGCCCGTTACCACCGAAATCAGCCGATGCTCGCCCGGTACTAGCACGGGCACGAGTTCGCGAATGACCTCCAGCACCTGCCAGGGCTTGACGGCCAGCACGATCCACTGGCTCTCGCGGACGGCCAGGAGGTTGTCGTCGCCCACGCGGAAACCTTGCGCGGACAAGCCGGCCAGGCGGTCGAGGTGGCGCCGTGTTACGATGATGTTCTCGGCCGTGGTCCAGCCGCTTTTGGCCAGGCCTTGGGCAATGGAGGCGCCAAGATTGCCGCCGCCGATGATGGCTACTTTTTTCATAATGGTTGATGTTGGAAAAATACCGGAGCGGTACCGAGATCGGTTCACTTCTTGGCCACCGGCTTCCACTTGGGCGGCTCTAGCCGCTGGATGGCCTGCTTGCGCGCTACCAGGTAGATGCCGATGAGGATGAGCGGAATGCTGAGCAACTGCCCCATGTTCAGGAACATGCCCGCCTCGAAGTTGGCCTGGTCGTTCTTGACGAACTCGATCAGGAAGCGCCCGCCGAATGAGGTGATGGTGAACCAGCCGAAAAGGTAGCCCAACTGGTGCTTGCGCTCGGTGCGGAAATAGATGTAGAGCAGCAAGGCGGCGGAAAAGGTGTAGAGGATGGCCTCGTACAACTGCGTGGGGTGCATGGGCAGGGTCTGGCCGTCGCGCACGAAGACGAAGCCCCAGGGCAGGTCGGTCTGGTGGCCGTAGATCTCGCTGTTCATCAGGTTTCCCGTGCGGATGAACAGCCCCGCGAGGGCGATCTGCGGCGACATGCGGTCCATGATCCAAAGGAAAGGCATCTTGGTAACATTGCGCGAAAAGAGCCACAACGCAACTGGAATGCCCACGGCCGCGCCATGGCTGGCCAGCCCTCCGCGCCAGATCTTCAGCATCTCGACCGGATTGGCAAGGTAGTAGGCCGGCTCGTAGAAAAGGCAATGGCCGAGCCGCGCGCCCAAGACCGTGCCGACGATCATGTAGATGAAGGCCGTGTCGGACCAGGTTTCAGGAGCGTTCTCCTCCTTGATGATCCGCTGCAAGATCAGCAGGCCCACCACGAAAGCAGTGGCGAAAAGCAGGCCGTACCATCGGATGGTTACCGGGCCAATTTCCAGCATGGTGGGATCCGCGTCCCAGACTACCGACAAAAGCATCATGGCGTGAGGGTTAAATTTAGTGGGGCAAAGATGGGCCAAAACGCACAAACCAGCAAATCGGCCTGGGCGGTAGGCATTCCGCAAAAAAGAAAGGCCCCCACCCTGCCCCAAGGCGCGGCGAGGGCCTTTCGCGGAACGTAGCCCGCATCAGCTTTTTTCCAGTTCCGCGGCCTTGGCATCCGCTTGTGCCTTCTGCTCCTTGATCGTGCCCTTCTCGATGAGCCGCGTCAGGATAGACCAGGTCGGGAAGAGCAAGGCCCCGACGATGGTGTCTCCCAAGATCTGGAAGAAGAATATCTGGCCAGTTACCCGGCGGACAATCGGCCCCAAGACCAGCGCGCCCAGCAGCTTGAAGATGGCCGTAACCGTTACCATCGTCAGGATCGAGGTCAGCATGTTGGCCTTGCGCTTGCGGTTCAGCACGATGGCCAGCAAAAGCAGCAGCAAGAAGCTGCCGACCTCGGCCACGTAGAACCACCATTGCTCGTACCAGGGCGTCAGGATGTGGAAGTCGTAGGTGGCCACCGTGCTCTGGTCGCCGTAGATGTTGCGGGCCTTGACCAGGAAGCGGTAGTCGCCCTTGTCGAGGTTGGTGAACTGCACCTGGGTCTCGGGCGTCCAGGGCGACCAGTCGGCGTTGTAGCCCTCCAGCCGGAAGCTGTACTCGAGCTTGTCCTCGTTGTCGAAGAAAGGCGCGGCGAACTCGAACTTGATGCTGTTCTGCTTGTGCTGGAGCTCCGGCCGCTGGCCCGCGACCTGGGCATAGGCCAAGGCCTGGCCGTGGTAGGCGGTTCCCCAGAACAGCACCGAGTCGGCCCCGAAGGTAACTTTGCGGATCAGGGTGTTGAAAAACTTGGGCGTTTCCCGCTTCTTCTGGTTGTTGTAGGTGAAAAGCCCTGCGGTGCCGCTGATCCAGATGATGCTGTCGTTGTCGGGGTGGACGGCCTGGACGGTCATCTCGGGCAATGAGCGAAGGCTCTGTTCGTCAAGCTCGTAGCGCCCCTCCGCCGTGCGGACGTAGTGGAACAGCTCGGTGCGGAAGGCGTCGCGGGCGGTGAGCCAGACTTCGCCCTTGCCGTCCTCGAACAGGCCCAGCACCCGCGTCCGCTCGTCCAACCCGAAGGCGTCCTCGGGCTCGAACATTCCGTCGGCGCCCAGCCGGAACAAGCCGCGGAGCGTCGAGAAGACCAGCCGCCCCTCAAGGCTGAGCAGGCCGTCGGCCAGCATGGGCGGCAAGTTGTTGGCCGGGCCGTAATCCCGCACCACCAACGAGTCGGGCACCTCGAAGGCGATGCTGTCGTTGCGGGCGCGGCCGAACTTCATCTGCCCCAGCCGGGCGAACTCGATGGCCTTGGCGCCCTGGTTGTGGAAGCTCATCCACAGGTTGCCCAGCGAATCCTCGGCCAAGTCGTTGACTGGCTGGTCGATCTCGGGCAGGCGGCCGTAGTCGAACCACTTGCCGTTCTGGTGGACCAGCAGGGCCAGGCCGTCCTTCAGCCCGACGAAGACCCAGCCGGGGCGCGCCTGCGAACGCAGCACCGCGGAGACCTCGTAAGGCTCGTAATAGGCGTTGGTGGCCACGACGCGATCGTCGCGGCGCTGGTAATCCATCTTGACCTGCTCGGCAACGCCCTGGCCATCGAAAGCCCAGAGGCCCTGCCGTGTGCCGGCCACCATGTAGTCGCCCGCGACTAGGCGGGTCTGCATCCGGCGCCCCACCTTGACCTGCTCCTCGCGGGTCATGCGCATCTCGAACCAGCCGACGTTGTCGCGGATGTGGCGCACCCGCTCGAAGGCGAAGGACTGGAGGGTGTCCTTGGCGAAGTAGATCTCGCCCAGGGTGCGCACGAACATCTGCCCCTTGAAGCGGTGCAGGTCCAGGATCACGTCCTTGACGGCGTTGGCCTCGTTGACCTTGCGCAGGGGCGAGTAGATCCGCGTGCGCGAGATGCCGTACTGCGACGAGAGCCAGAGCAGACGCGGGTCGTACTGCTGGTTGTTGTAGATGTGGTTGATCTGCTCCGAGGGCAGGCCCGCCTCGCGGCCGTAGCTTTCCATGACGCGGCGCTTCTGGTTGACCATCTCCTTGGTTATCACGATGGTGCCCCGGTTGATGGTCGAAAGCACGTAGGCGTCGGGCAGGGCCGTGGCCTGGAGCGCGAAGAAGTCGTCGAAGTCGTTCGACTCGGTGTGGAAGTGCCCAAAGCCGATCTTGTCGGTGTAGTAGAACATTCCCTCCTCAGCCGTGCAAAGGATGTGCTGGTGCGACTTGAAGGGCAGCATGGCCACGGTCTCGCGCTCGATGAAGTTCACGCCCCGGATCAGGGGCACCAGCTTGCCTTCGACCAGCTCCGAGAGGCCCTTGTCGCGCTCATGGACGAAGATCCGCCCGCCCACGGCGTAGATGTTCGTGAACAGCGTCTCGGTGGGGACCAGCGCCACGTTCGTCTCGCGCACCTGGCCCGAGAGGACTGGCAGGCTCGGGTAATGCACCACCGTGCGGCTGGTCTGGAAATAGACGCCGCCGCCCACGGCGAAGACCTTGCCCACGCCATCCACCTGCGGGTCGGCCAAGTTGAGGCCGTCCGAGAGCGAGTGGTACTCCAGCCTGCCGAATCGGTCGGGCGCCAGGTAGCCGAACTGGCTGCCCGCGCTGGCGTAGATCGTGCCCAGGCTGTCAATGGCCAGGCTCGAGACCACCCAGTCCGGATCCACGAAGATCTTCCGCCAGGTAGAGCCGTCGAACTCCAGGATGTAGCCGTTGTTCGCGAAATACATCAGCCCCGAGGCGCTTTGCACCGCCGAGAAGTTCTCCGGCGTGCCCTGGTACTCCTCCGGCTGGTAAGTGCGCACCAGCGGCGCCCCGAACACGTTGACCTGGCCCTGGCCCATCCCAAGCGATGAAAACCAAACCATCAAGACGCCAAAAAGCCCGATTCGCGCAGAAAAAAAACTCTTCCTCATGGCAAAATATTCATTTTCAATAATTTATGCAAAAACCAATTTATTGTGTCCTCCTAAATTATCAAAAATCTTTGAGTAAAAAAGCCAATCGACCACAAAGCAAAGCATGAGGCGGCAAAACATGAAAAAGCCGGATGGGACATCTGCCAGGATGAAAATCAAGAAAAAGCGGCTCATAAGCAAACAACGGCAAGGCGAAATGCGCCCCGCCGGGGCCGGGCTACTTGTTGTCTTGCAGAATGGGCATGTCCACCCACGAGTCTATCTCGACCCAGACCGTGTCGTGGCTGAAATCGCACACGCGGGCCAGCCGCCGATTCCCATCGAGGCCAGCCTCCAACGATTCGGCCGAACCTCGGCAAAACAGGTAGGCGATTTCGTTCTTGTTTTTGGGCAATGTGATGGAAAAATTCCCATCGCGGTCTGGCGCCATGCTGGTGTTGATGTCTCGGGGATACCAGCCATTGAAATCCCCGGTCAGGAAAATCTTGTCCGTCTTCGGGGTATTCGGGGGTATTCGCCTGAGGATGATGGTAACCCGGTTGTTCTGGGGTTCTGCCAAATCCTCCCAATTCTCAATTTTGACCCTCAAGGTATCGTCCTGGCCAAACACGAAGCGTCGATTCGAGATCTGGTGCCCGAATCGGTCCACCTCTACGGTGGGCCAGTTGCCCCGGGTGAACTTGAACTCGATGGCCTGGCCGTGGTCTTGCCGCAGGGTGATGGAATGCCTTCCGCTCGAATCGCGCTTGAGGCGGAAGCGCTCATCGCCTGGATCCCAGGAGTTGAAAGCCCCGGAAAGGTACAGGTTCTGGTTCAGCGGCGTGTTCGCGGGCAAGTCGTCCACCAGGATCGTGACACTGCCGCAGGTCGTAGGCTCCAGGTCGCTCCACGATGCGACGCGGAGGTAAACCGTATCCGCCGAACCATACCGAAAGGCATGGTTATCAATGGAATGTCCGCAGGGGTTGGCCTCCACGGTGGTCCAGTCGCCGCGGGAGACCTTGCACTGCAGCTCGCCGATGGCCTTGGGCAGGCGGAGCGTCCAGCGGTTGTCGGCTCCCTTTTCGAAACGGTAGCGCGGGTCGCCGGGATCCCAGTCGTTGAAATTGCCCGCCAGGTAGAGGCTGGCGTTCTGGGGCGTGTTGGCTGGCAGCTCATCCAACACGACCACAACCTCGTGGCAAGACTGCAAGAAAAGGACAGAGACCAGCCAGTATAGCGTGTTGTAAAAGTTGTGAAAATTCGCTATTGACATGACAATCAACTTTATGGAAATGGCGAAGTGGAAAACAAGACCACGGCGAGGCAATTCTGGCTAACCATCCATCCATTCCAAAAAGGCCGAGACTTTTGCCCGGCTGATGATCGTCTCCTGCTCGGTCTTGGGCTTTAGCTCCAGCAAGAGCCTGCTGTTGAAGTACTTGCTCACCTTGGCGATGGAATCAATCTTGATGAGGAAGCTGCGGTTGATGCGGAAGAACAGCTTGGGATCCAAGAGGTTGCCCAACTGTTCGAGCGTGTATTCGATGATGAAGCGCTTGGCGTCGGCCCGGACCAGGAAGACCTCGTTGTCCTCGGCGTAGAAATAGGCGATCTCCGCGAGGCTGATGCTCTCGATGCGGTCGCCCACCTTGGCGATGAAGCGGGTCTTGTACTCGGGCTTCTCCGAGAGCTTGAGCAGCTTCTCGAGCTTCTGCTCGTCGAGCAAATCCCCGGCCTTTCCGCCCAGGCTGCTGCGCATGTTCTTGAGCTTGTCCATGGCCGCCTTGAGCTCGGCTTCCTTGACGGGCTTGAGCAGGTAGCCGATGGTGTTGACCTTGAAGGCCTCGAGGGCGTAGTTGTCGTAGGCCGTCGTGAAGATGATGGGCGCGCTGACCTTGGTCTGCTCAAAAATCTCGAAGCTCTTTCCGTCGGCCAGTTGTATGTCCATGAAAATCAGGTCCGGAGAGTCGTTCGCTTCGAGCCAGTCCACGCTGTCCTCGACGGTGTCGAGGCAGTCGAGGATCTTGACCTCCGGCTCTACCTTGGCCAGCAGTCGCATCAGCTCGGCCTGGGCGAAAGGCTCGTCTTCAATGATGAGTATTCTCATGTTCTAGGGTGTTGGGGTTGGAAGTGGGGTTGTCTTGCTCATCCACGGCCTCGGCCAGCTCGGCATCCAGAAGCGGGACGCTGACAGTGAAAAACTCATCGGTATGCTCGACTTTCACCGGCAGTTCCGTGACGAAGGCGTACCGGCTGCGGATGTTCTCGAGGCCGATGCCAGACGAGTACTCCTTCTGCTTTTTGAGTTGCAAATTGTTGCGGACGGTGATGTAAAGATCCCCCTCGTTGTAGATTTCGATGTGGAGGTTCTTTTTGCGCGAGACGACATTGTGCTTGATGGAGTTCTCTATCAACATTTGCAAGGTCATGGGGGCGATGCGCTTGTCGAGCAGGTGCAGGTCGATGGAGACGCGGAAGCGCACGTTGTGCTGGAAGCGGGTCTCCTGGATGTAAACATAGGCGTCGATGGCCTCCAGCTCCTGGCTCAGCTTCACCGTGTTGTTCTTCCGCTGGTCCAGGATGTAGCGGTAGAAGCTCGAAAGCGAGCGCACGAAGTCGCCCGCCAGGTTGGGGTCGGCATGGACCAGCGAGGCCAGGGTGTTCAGGCTGTTGAACAAGAAATGCGGATTGACCTGCGACCGCAGCATCTCCAGGTGGAACTCGGCCTTCTCGGTGCGGAAGCGCTCCAGCTCCGCCAGCGAATGCCGCCACCGCTTCATGAAGAACAGCCCCATATCCATCAGCACGAAGAAAAAAGTCGAGACCACGACATAGGAAGCCGCTATCACCTCATGAAAAAGGACCAGCAGGAAGTTGTCTGCGAACAAGTACATGTAGCCGACCCGCGCCAGACCAAAAATCGAAACCGAAAGCAGAAGGCTGACCGTCAACTGAAAGGCGATGCGCCGGCGCGGGCCGCCTTCCCAGGGCATGACCCGGTCCAGCTTCGTGTCGAACTTGCGCAGCAGCTCGCCCACCACAACCACCAGCAAGGCCACCAGAACGTACTTGTGGAGGAACCAGTCGTCGTAATTCTTGAGCAGCAGCATGAACACCACGTCGAAGCCGCCCTTGAGCGCCAGCCCAGCCATGAAGATGACCAATCTGCGAACCCACTTGTTTTTGAAGGTAGAGCGGTACATGACGTTTTTTTACAAAGTTAAGGTTTGCCTGCAAAGTCCCAAAAACCCAAGCAAAAACAACACATTGAATGCTAAAAAGATGAAAAATTAGGCTTGCCAAAGGAATCTGGCAAGCCTAACAGGTCAAACACGAAACAACAAATCACGGGTAGGGTAGTAAAAAGGGCTTATTTCTCAACGTTGGGCGCCTCGTGGGCGAAGTAGGCCTGGTTGAGCAAATCCCCATTTTGGCGAACCTCGATGGAACAGCTCTGCTCGGCCAGGGCGCTCAGGTCGTAGCCCAAGCGGTAGTGGGTCTGGCCACGGCCCAAGCGGCGGACGTGCAGCACTTGGCCATCTTGGCTGGTCACGGAAACCGTCACCACTTCGCCCACCGGCTTGCGGACCAGCACCTGCGCCAGGTCTTCGCCCGTCGAAAGGATGTTGCTCTGCACCTCGGCCACTTCGATGACATTGTCCAAGCTCTTGGTAATCAGGCTCTCTCCAATCAATTCTTGCCCATCGAAAATCTGGTAGGTGTAGTTGCCAGGGCGCAGGTGCGAAAGGTCGAGGCGCAGGCGCAGCTTGGCGCCGGTGCCCACAAGGCCGCGGTGGACGATGTTGCCGTTCTGGTCGAGCACCAGCAGGCGCAGCTCGGTGGCCGCGGGTTTGACGATGCGCAGGCTGACCTCGTTCTCGGCGCGCTTCACGAAGCTGGCCTCAATGGCGCTCTGGCCAAAGGAAAAGCTGGACAATCCGGTCAGGAAAAGGAAGGTGGCGAGTGAAAAAATTGACTTTTTCATGGTGTGTTCTTTTGTTAAGGTGAAAAATGCAAGGCCGCTCTTGCCGAAGGGCTGGCGCGCCTTTTCTGTCTTTTAAGTTCTCGGGGCGCCCCCTCGGGCAGTCCCATCGTTTGAACTTGATGCAAACATAGGCCGGATTGCCCCCGCCCCAAAGCCAATTCCTGCCAAACGCGCTTTCCGCCGGGCCAGTTGTCAATGCTCGGCCGTGAACCGACGATCCGCCGCCTTAGGCAAGCCCGAGCGCAAACGATTGATAAACAAGCGGTTCAAATCTAAGCCTAGCACCCTTGGCCCCTCTCGCCCGACGATGGGCTCATGCCCACGAAAAAAAAATCACTTTTTTTGAAAAAAAATCGCTCCCCCTATTGACTTTCTCATAAATACTTCTTATCTTGCTTGTGATTTCAGTTTGAACCTCCGCTCTACCGAAACTTGTCAAGGTTTTTTTGTCAGAGACTTCAGTGCCCTTCTTAGTTTTCTTACCTTTTGGTTTTGAGAATTTCGCTTTTTGGTCCGCTTTTGTTTCTAGTCAAGTACCTTTTTTGTCAGATTACGTCTTTTCTCAAGGTCTTTTTCTCGAAGTGTCTTAGTCCTTGTCCTGAAAGACGGAGGTTGTCATCAAGTTTTCGGTTCAACTTTTTTCCGCACCCGCGCCCCCACCGGCGCGGGTGTTTTCTTGAAATCCCCCTACCAAGCCATGAAGTCTTCCCAAAAGCTTCGGGAAAAGCACCTGGCCCAGCTCAATTTCCCCAGCGCCAAGACCAGGGCCTTGGCCACCAACCTGGCCAACGCGTTGCCCGCCACAGACCTGGCGAGCAAAATCGCCCTCCTGGGCGAGCTGCTGCGCGACCCGGCCCGCTTCATCGAGCACCAGCGCCTGGCGCCATTGGCCAAAGCCTTGCTCGCCGAAAGCGGCCAAATTCTTGATTCCCAAGAAATTGAACTGGGAAGCCCCCTACCCTTCCGCGCTTTCGGCCGCCAGCATATCCAGCAGGCGGCCTTTGAGCAGATGCGCGAAGCCATGCGCCTGCCCGTCGCGAAGGCGGGCGCCCTGATGCCCGACGCGCACGTCGGATACGGCTTGCCCATCGGCGGCGTCCTGGCGACTTCGGGCGTCGTCATCCCCTATGCCGTTGGCGTTGACATTGGGTGTAGGATGCACCTGTCGCTGTTTGAGCTTCCCGCCAACCACATTTCCAGACACAAGCAGCAGCTCGCGCGCATCTTGCAAGACAACACCCGCTTCGGCCTGGAGGGCGAGTTCGACAAGCCGTTCGACGACCCAGTGCTCGAAAGCGCTCTCTTTCAAGAGCTTCCCATCCTGAAGAAGCACCACAAGAAAGCCGCGCGGCAAATCGGCAGCTCCGGCTCGGGCAACCACTTCGTCGAGTTCGGGAATGTCCACCTGGTCGAAAGCCCGCACCTGCCGGGGCTGGCGGCGGGGCAATACGTGGGCCTGCTCTCGCACTCCGGCTCTAGGGGCCTGGGAGCCAGCATCGCCCAGCACTTCACCAGCCTCGCGGCCCAGCTCGTGGCCCTGCCGAAGGCGGCGCGGCACCTGGCCTGGCTGGCCCTGGACAGCGAAGAGGGCCAGATGTACTGGCAGGCCATGCGCCTAGCGGGCGACTACGCGCAGGCCAACCACCAGCACATCCACCGCCGCATTGCCAAGGCACTGGGCATCAAGCCTTTGGCCACTATCGAAAACCACCACAACTTCGCCTGGCTCGAACAGCACGGCGGGCAGGAGCTCGTGGTCCACCGCAAGGGCGCCACGCCGGCGGGCAAGGGAACGCTGGGCATCATCCCCGGCTCCATGTCCACGCCCGCCTACCTGGTGGCGGGCAAAGGCCACCCGGACTCGCTGGACTCGGCCTCGCACGGGGCAGGACGGCTGATGTCGCGGGCGGACGCGAAGGCGCGCATGGCCCCGGCCGTCCTGCGCCAGGAGCTCGAGCAGGCGGGCGTCGTGCTGCTGGGCGGCGGCACCGACGAAGGCCCGCACGCCTACAAGGACATCCGCGCGGTGATGCAGGCGCAGGACGAGCTGGTCGAGATACTGGGCACCTTCCAGCCTCGGATCGTGCGCATGGACGGCTAAACGGCTGGCTATCAGCCTTCTTCGGGCGTGAAGACGTAGAGCGCGCGGATGGGCATCTCCTCCTCGACCCAAGCCTCCCCCGGCTCGGCGTCAGAAAGCTCGAAGCAGAAGCCCTCGCGGCCGGCGATTTGGTAGCAATCCCAATCGGAGCTCCAGTCGCCGAAGTGGGCGCGCACGTCCTCCAGGGTCGAACCGAGTCCGATCTTGCCTTCGAGCTTGCCCTGGAAACCGCCTTCGGCGCCGATCTGCATGAGCGTCTGGCTCGGCTCGTCGATCCAAAACTTGAAATCGCCCTTGGCCAGCACGTAGAAGCCTTCGAGGTCGGCCCGCTCGTCGTACTGCCCGATGCGCTCCAACAAAACAGAAACAGGCCAGCCGAGCTGGAAGCCCGCGAGCGATTGGCCAATGAGGATGCTGTCGTCAGTCATGGGGTGGTGGTTGTTGTGAAGATCGATTCGCAAAAGCATGGACCCTAGCAAAAGCGCGATGGGCGATCATTCAACCTTCGTGAATTTGCTTGATCAAATCGAGAATTTTGGTGTGGGAGAACTGCGTCTTGAATTCGATTTTCAGTTTTCCGTTGAAGAATTGCTCGGCATGTTTGATTTTGAAGCGTTCTTCATCGCGAAGCCCATCCTTGCTGTTCACATCTTTGGTCTCGACGATGAAATGCAGCTTCTGCCCACCATCCCTGAATTTCAAGACGTAGGCGAAATCCGGCGAATAGGACTTTCCACCCGCGACGGGAATCCTGATCGAGCTTTTGGGAATCTTGGTGAACACGATAACTTCCTCAATTTCTGCCTTGATGTTGGCCCTTTCCAGATCCGAATCGTAGTACAATCCTTCCAACAAATAGGATTTCGCGACTTCTTCTTCTGAAAACAGAACACCAATATCCGAAGAAGAAATTTCATTCAGCACATTTCCTTCGCCGTTCGTGAGTTTGGTGGGATGAATTTGGTTAGAAACATTCTTGTACTCGATCGTGAACCTGTCGATCGCGTTGGCCATGAGAAAATGGTCGAATTCCTGTTTGATCACCCGAAGTGTCGCCTGGTTCAAATGCCGGTTGATGTCTATTCCCGCATCCCCAATGGCTTGATGGGCACTTACCATGTTGATGCTCAAGATTGTAGAAAGCTGCTTCAGAAATTCGCTGTATTTCAATGTCGTGATCGCCGCGGTCTTGCGGTTGTAGATCGATTCCGTCTCACTGACAAAGGCCTGCTGGCTGTTGAACTCAATCTTGGAGATCCTTTCGTTGATTTGCTCCTGGGCGAAGTTGTTTTTTTGGGATTTGAGAAACTCCGCGAACAAATTTTGAAACTTCACCTCGTTTTCAAACTTGTACTCGAGGATGACTTTCTCGTTGAGCTTTTCCCAGAGCTGTTGTAGTTCCTGGTATTTTTCGGTCCGGACAAGAATTTTCTTCTTGGGATCGCTTGCTTTGCGAACTTTGTTCGAATGGACACCTTCAAAAATCAGCGGGAAGAGCTCTTTGACACGGGCTAAGCCTCCTTCTTGGAAGCTATTGTCCCTTTCGATAATCTCCTTGTTGTCCAAAAAACGCAAAAGTTCTTTTTCGTTTGTAAATTGTTCCGGATATTTTTGAAGAATGATTTTCTTTAACGGTTCGATGCTGTCGTAGTTCGCTTCCACGGAAACCGATCCCGATTTCTCATTGATTTCTTGGACCAACTTGTCCACAAAGTCGTTCTCTGTAAAATCGACAAAGTAGTTCAGGTAGAACTGCTCACCTTTGACGCGGTTTCCGTACTCGTTGACGGGCAAACGCAAGCCGCGGCCAACTTCCTGCAATTTCGAGATTTCACTGCCACTGCTCCGCAGTTTGCAAATCTGGAACACATTCGGATTGTCCCAGCCCTCGCGCAAAGTCCATTTCGAGAAAATGAAACGCCGGGGGTTTTCCAAATCGAGCATGGACTGTTTGTCGTGCAAGATCTCATTGATCTCTTTTTCAATGGCTTCATCCTTTTCGGTATTGTCCTTTGAAAAGTATCCGGCGTGCGTCGCGGAAAGGTCAACCAATGTTTTTTCCAGGTATGCCTTGAATGCTTTGTGCTTGTCAAGGTTCTCGACCGGAACCTTCGCTTCGTCGATTTCGGCCAGAAGGCTCGACACTTCCGATTGGATGTAGGCCTCGAGGGTTTTGCGGATATAGCCGTCCTTGCTTCGGTACTCTTCGATGTTGTCAATAAAAAACAACGTGATGGGTTTTATCCTTGCCTCCCGGTTCAGCAGTTCTTTTTCGAGCTTGAAATGGTGTTTGATGGCCCTCTCGATCATGATTTCCTGCAACTTTTCAGCATAGGAGTACGGATTGATTTTGTCTCCCTTCTTCATTTCCAGGCCATTGCTCAATACGACAGTGCTCTTGTTCAAGTTCTCAATTCCCAAATCCGTCATTTCAGGATGAACCTTTTTCAGGCTTTCTTTTTTGGAAACGGCAACGATTTTGCGCTTTCCCCCTTCGACCAATTCGAAGCTCGCTTCCGTTCCGTCCGAGTCGATAAATCGTACCATCGCGTTTTTCCCGCCTTCAAATTCGGTGATGTGGCCGATTATCCCTTTGACCAGGTTGCTGTTGAAGGCATCCACGGCGGTAAGTTGATACACCAGGTTGTGATAGTCCTTCACATAGGTCGTTTCCATTTTGCCACTCAACGGATTTTTTTGCTTTTGCGGCTTGTCGGGGAATGTCGCGCCATAGCGCAAGATGAATTGCGGTTTCATTTTCAGGATGTTGTCCCAGGTCTTGTTGTCCTGGCCAAACTTGTGTGGCTCGTCGATGATCACGAAGGGCTTTGTCGCGGCGATCGC
The DNA here is from genome assembly GCA_020048645.1 of Bacteroidota bacterium. Classification (GTDB taxonomy): domain Bacteria; phylum Bacteroidota; class Bacteroidia; order Bacteroidales; family UBA6013; genus UBA6013. Next base: position 66,239 of record JAIFMG010000097.1, read on the forward strand.
TTCGAATGGAATGCTGAACTGCAAGAACAAGTTGCTATGAAACTCCTTTTGCAGGGTTTCCGAATTGATCATCCCGGCGTTGATGATCATGACCTGGATGGACTTTTCCTCGGATTTTCCAGCTTTCACAAAGTTTTCGACCGCGAGCGGGACCATCGCCTTTTTGCTTTTGTTCCGCTGGCTTTCCACCACGTGCAGTCGAAGCGTCTTGCCGTATTGCTCCTTGAAGTGTGCCCGGCTGCTTTCGGACTTCAAAAAATCAATGGTCCCGGCCTTGATCGAAAGCGTCGGGACGACCACGATGAACTTGAAGATGCCGCGTTTCTTGTTGAGTTCAAAAATGGTTTTCGTGTAGGTGTAGGTCTTGCCCGTACCCGTCTCCATCATGATGTCGATGATGTTGCTCTTCGGGTTGGGCTTGATCTCGATCAGATTGTCGTCTTGGCACTTTTTGATGTTTTTGGCATATTGGCCAAAAGGCGAAATCGTGTTTTCAACCGAGTTGCCGACAACTTGGATCTTGTTGTACATCGGATTGACCAAGTGCTGATCCACAACCGCGTCGGGATGCACCTTCAAGTCTTGGAAAATTGACAACGTGCTTTCTACCGCGTTCACCTGATGGAGCAGGTTCTTCTCGAAGTTAAATCCCTTCATCTCGCGTTTTGTTCAGGTGGGTGGAAATATCGCGACGAAACTTTGGCCTTTTCCAAGTCGGCAGCTTGTCAATAGCGCGTGATAAAATCAATGTCCGTGCTCTTCTTGTTGGCGTAAGATTTCACGCCCTCGGAAAGTTCTCGCAGCCTCGCGCTCTGGAAGTGGTAGCCGAAACCGATGATCGAAGTTGGGCTAAAATTCCTGTCCGAATCAATTTTCTCGAGGATCGCGACCAAGTGATCCGTGCTGAAACCCTTGTGCATCAGATACAACCGCTGGCTGCCGTAATAGGCTTTATATCCCTTCAAATCAACGACTTCCAGATCTTGGTCCAAGGCGATGCCGTCGTAGGTTTTCCAGGTGGTGAGCAATGCCTTGAGGTCGTCCTCGGAGAGTTTGCCGGAATCGAAAAGCGTCAGCGAACTGTCGAAGCGCTCGGCTTCTAAGTTGTACCCGTCCCAGATGGGCATGGTCTCGAAGATTTTGAAGCAGTTTCGCGCTTTTCGCTGCTCGTTTTGCAGGAACTCGGCTTCCAGCTCCTTGATCGTTTGCTGGGTTTCCGCGGCGGGGAGCTCGCCTTTGAGCTGCTCGATCCGCTTTGACAAGCCTTGGATTTTTTCGTCCAGGCTCTCGTTGACTTTCTGGGCCGCACGGCGCAGGCGTTCCTTGGTGATCTCGAAGATCGTCGGCTGCTCGGCCTTGAGTTCGTCCCGCACGAAATCGTGCGCGGTCTTGCTCTTCTTCGGGTCGATCGGTTCCGCGATCTGGACCAGGATGAACTTCCGGTTCCCGCCATCCTCCGCGTTCAACTGCATCACCGCGTCGCCCGTCGTCCCGGAACCCGCGAAGAAGTCAAGGATGATCTCATTTGAGCTTGAATTAGAAACAATAATGGCTCGCTTGATCAACTTGCTTCCTTTAGGATTGTCAAAAATCCCCTTTCCTACAAGAGCAGCTAATTCTTCATTGTTTGAGTGAGTATGTCCAACATCCTCATAACTCCAAAGAGAACCAACAGTTATTCCATCTTTAACCTCGGTAAGATATGTTTTTTTATCAACCCCTCCATTTGAATTAAAGTACAACTCGCCTGAATGAAATAATTCTTGTAATCTTTCTTTAGCGTATCGAGGATACCGACCACTAGGAGGACTCCACGTTTTCCCATTCGGAAAAGTAATTTCATAATTGTTGTTTTCTGATCCACTTTTTGCATGAAGCGGTGTTGCTTTCCAAGGACCTTTGGGATCATTATCTTTGTTTTTGTAATCCTTATCGTGCTTATACGTTCGCGGCAATAAACCTATATTAAATTTTTCTTTATTCTTTGCGTAAAACAATATTGGCTCGTGTTGATTTGAAACATACTTGGCGTCATTCGATGTTGTATATTTTGAGTTCCAAATCAATTCGGCCACAAAATTCTCTTCTCCAAAAATTTCGTCCATCAGCAGGCGAAGCTGCGCGACTTCGTTGTCATCGATCGAGATAAAGATGACTCCGTCCTCTTTGAGCAAATGCCTGGCGATGTGGAGACGGGGGTACATGAAGGTAAGCCAGGCGGAGTGGCTGTTGCTTTTTTGCCGGACGAATGCCAAGATCCGCTTGGCCCTTTGTGCGTCGATCCCGATCAGGCGTTGCAACTCCTCGACGGTGAACCTTCTATCGTCCTGATAGACAAAGCCATCGCTGCCGGTGTTGTAAGGCGGGTCGATGTAGATCATCTTGACTTTTTCGTAGTAGGCGCTGGCCAGGTGCTTCAAGACTTCCAGATTGTCGCCTTTGATGAGCAGGTTTTCGGCCTTGGCGTTTTCGGGCAGGCCGTTGTGGACCTGGTCGGCCTTGAGCAGGGTGGTGGCGGGGTCGCTGGCCAGCAGGCGCGCGTAGCTTTTGCCGAGCCATTCCAGGCCGTAGCTCTCGGTACTGAAGCGGATCTGCTTTTCGGCCAGGTTGTTGGTGAACTTCTCCAACTGGAAATTTCCATCCTTGTCGAAGCAATGCGGAAAATTTGCTCTCAACGCGTCCAAATCCTTGTTGGGCACTTTGATTTCGTTGGTCAGTTTCTGCGGATCGTTCATCTCTTTTCGCTTTTCAAAATGCTGGTTCGTCCATGGTTCGTCGTCCATCGCCCCAAGAATTGGGTGAAACGCTAAGATAAACAAAATCCGGTCTTTTAGAAAAGTGAGTGGGTAGCGCAAAAAGGATTGACACGGGCAAAATCAAGTTTTCTGGTCAGGATGTAGATGGTGGCCTTGATGGTCTCTGTCTTCCTTTAGCCCCTGGCCTTGGCTGCCTGGAACTATGTAATCATTTGTCCAACATCTTTATGCTCCACTTCATTTACTTTTAGGTCAATCAATACAAAGCAATTAAGTAAGTAGTGATAAAAGACTAAATCTACATAATCACTAGTGTCCGACAAAAAGCTATTCGGAAGGCGATAAAAAAGGGGAAGGCCATGAAGGCCTCCCCCGAATGTCGTAGTTTTGAGTCT
>JAIFMG010000107.1 GCA_020048645.1 Bacteroidota bacterium
TTAGGGGATTTGTCCACGAAAGGCACGAAGGGCACGAAAATTTTTTGAAATCAAAATTGGGTCCAGCATAAAAACCATTATTTGCATTTTTTTATTTGTAACCAATTGATAATCAAAGAAAATTTTTGAAATGACCTTTTTAGACCGCCCTCAATGGTGAATTGTCCGAACGCAGCTTGGCACAAGATGCCAGGGCTACGCCCCTTTTGAGGGCGCAGTGGCGGCGCGATGCTACGAAGATGCCAGGGCTACGCCCCTTTTGGATGCCTGGGCTTCGCAGCGAAAGCCCCGAAGGGGCGCAATATCCTAGCGATGGGTGAAGCCCATCGGAACGCGGACACGAACCATTGCCAAGCCCTGAAGGGGCGAAATAATTAGGCGAAGGGGGAAAGGTCGTGGCCAAGGAATCTGGCCCATCCTCCCCATGAGGATAATTTCACCCCTTCGGGGTTCTCTTCTTGGGCCTGGCTCCGCTTATCATTACACCCCTTCGGGGTTGGGCGAGTCTTCGCTGCATTCCATCATCTTTGAACGCGACTTGATATAAGGTAATAAGGTTGCATCCATCATGGGTTAGGATTTCTACTATGGTTTTCATTGCAGGCAGGTTGACAAGACCTTATTTTTGGGTATAACCTTAGTAGAAAATCCATTGGCGGAGTCAGAATAACCTTATTGCCTTATTTTGACCCATGAATTTGCAAGGCAAAAGGGATGAAAATTAAGTTTGAGTCCAGTATAAAAACCGGGGATTTGTCCACGAAAGGCACGAAGGGCACGAAATTTTTTTGAAATCAAAATTAGAGGGGATGAATGGGACGGCGATTGGCAAGGAAAAACCATAGGCGATAAGCAAGACTGTATCCAGTACAAAAACCATTATTTGCATCTTTATTATTTGTAACCCATTGATAATCAATGATAATTTTTGAAAAGGAATTTTAGAAATGACCTTTTTAGACCGCGCCCAAGTTTTGACGAAGAACAGCTTATGCCAAGTTGCGTTCAAAGGGGAAATGTCCGAACGCAGCTTGGCACAAGATGCCAGGGCTACGCCCCTTTCGAGGACGCAGTGGCGGCGCGATGCTACGAAGATGCCAGAGCTACGCCCCTTTCGTCTTCTAAGGTTTTCATTGCATACAGGTTGACAAGACCTTATTTTTGGGTAAAACCTTAGTAGAAAACCCATTGGCGGAGTCAGAATAACCTTATTGCCTTATTTTGACCCATGAAGAGGCGAGGCGCGTTGATGCAGCCAAAACAAAGAAGGGGGCCGGCTTCGCGTTCGGCCCCCTTCCCTATCATGAGAAGAAAAAATGCGGGCCTATCTCGAGTTTCGGCCTGCGTCTAAACCATGAGGATGGAAGGAGGGCCGGCTTCGCGTTCGGCCCATGTGCCATCATCATGAGAAGAAAAATCGCGGGCCTATCTCGAGTTTCGGCCTGCGTCTAAACCATGAGGATGGAAGAAGGCCGGCTTCGCGTTCGGCCCATGTGCCATCATCATGAGAAGAAAAATCGCGGGCCTACCTCGCGTTCGGCCCTGCGTCTCCCATGTGCCATCATCATGAGAAGAAAAATCGCGGGCCTACCTCGCGTTCGGCCCTGCTCCAAAACCATGAGAAGAAAGTTTAACGCCGACTTCCCGTTCGGCCCATAAAAACATGAGAAGAAAAATCTTGCTGCGAAGTTAAAAAAAAACGCAAAAAAAAATCTCCCTTCCCATTTTTGGGGGGAGATTTTTTCAGCTTTTTGCTGGGAAGGCTCAGGGGCAGGCGACAGGGGCGAAGGTGGTCGTCGCGTTGGGGATGACCTTTCCGTCGCGGATGGCCCATTCGAGCTCTTCCTCGAAGGAATCGCCGTCCACTTCGACCTGGGCCGTGAGCAGGAGCTTCTGGCCGTCGATCTTGCCTTTGAGGGCGCGGGTGTAGGCGGCGAAGTAGCTTTCGGCCTCGTCGTGGATCTCACCTTTCTCGGTTCCGACGACGGTCATGTCTTTGGCCACCTCGAGGCGGAGCTCGGCGTCCTTGACGGGGTCGCTGAAGGTGAAGCAATGCACGCCGGGTGCGAGGGCGGCGGCGGGCTGCTCGGGCGCGCTCTCGGGACTTGCGGTCGTGCTTTCTGCGGCCGTGCTGTCGGCGGCAGGCTCGGCGGGCGTCTCGGTGGCGCCTCCGCATGACGAAAGCAGCAGGCCTGCCGAAAGGGCCAGGGAAAAGGCGATTTTTCTCATTTCGATCAGATGGTTTGGTTAGGACATTCGATTCGTTGGCAGGGATAGGCCCAGGGCCCCATCCGGGGAACCTGTCGGGCAAAAGTAAATCAAAATCGTTCGTCTGTTGAAGACTTTTTGAGCAGGAAGTTTTTTTGGGGAGAGAAATCCTGGCCCCGGGGTGCTTTTTCGCGGAAATTTCCCGATGGCCCGCGCCGGGTGACCGCCCTGGCGCGGAGGGAAGCCCTCGGCGGTCAGCGGCCGGGCCTCCTTTGGCGCAGGTGCAGGACCAGGGCGTGGAGCAGCAGCGAGACCACCAGGTAAACGCCGAAGAAGAGGAAGACCAGGATGAGGCCTTCCCATCGCAGCCAAAGCCAGAGGCCGATGCCGATGGGCAGGGCCAGGACCACGCGCAGGAGCTGGATCAGGAAGTCGAAGGCGGGGCCCATGGGTCAGGAATCGAGGATCTTGCTTTGCTTGAGGCGGCGGATTTCGGCTTGCAGGGAGATGATCTCGTCGCGGTGGGTTCGGTTGATGGCCGCGATGCGCTCCTCGAACTCGTCCTTGGTCTGCTGCATGGCCTCGCGGTGCTTGAGGTCGCGCATCTGGGTCTGGGCCTGCATCTGCTCCATGGTCTGGCGGACTTCCTCCTCCTGCTCGGCCAGCTTGCGCGACTTCTCCTGCGACTCGCTGAGCAGCTTGGCCGTGTTGATGTTGATCTTGGCGCTCTGGATGGTGGAGGCGATGCTCTCGGCGATCTTCTCCACGAAGTCGATCCGGTAGCGGGGGAAGGGCGAGAAGGAGGCCAGCTCGATGACGCCGAAGGTCTGCTCGTTGAAGACCAGGGGCACCAGCAGCAGGGCCCGGGGGTTGTCGTCGCCCATGCCCGAGGTGATGCGGATGTAGTCGTTGGGGATCTCGGTCATGTAGATGGTCTCCTTTTCCTGGATGCACCTGCCGACGAGGCCCTCTCCGAGGTTGACGCGCTTCTCCATGAGCTTCTTGCGGTTGTAGGCGAAGGCGGCGGCCAGTTGGAGATGGACGTCGTCGGGCTCGGCGTCCTCGACGATGAACAGGCCTCCCTGGTTGCAGTCGAGGTAGCGGACGGTCTCGCGGACGATGGCGAAGGAGAGCTGGCGGAGGTCGTCGCCGCCCTGGCGGAGCAGCTCGCCGAACTTGGCGATGCCCTGCGAGGTCCAGTTGCGCTGGAAGTCCTCCTCCTTGCGCTTGGCTTCCTCCCGGGCGGCCTTCCGGAGGTTCTGGCGCATGATCATCAGGGAGTTGCCCAGGACGTCCTCCTGGCTCAGGGGCCGGAACTCGGTCTCGAAGTCGCCCTGGCCGATCTGCAGCGAGAACTGGGAGGTCTTGCGCAGGCCGCTGACCAGCTCGTTCAGGGCCATGGCCATCTGGCCGATCTCGTCGTTGCCGGCGCGCAGCTCGTGGTCAGGCAGCATGCCGCCGCCCATCGAGACGATGACCCGCTTGAGGTAGCCGATGGGCCGGACGATGGACAAGGCCATCGTGGTGGAGACCGTCAGGATGAACAGCATCAGCACCAGGGCCGAGGCCAGCACCAGCCGCTGGAACCGGGCGAAGGAGCCCTTGATGCTCAGGTTGGCCTCCAGCACCACCCGCTCCATCTCCTGGATGAGCTCGTCGAGCTCCTGGTTGACGGCCTGGGTGAGCTGGCTGGCGGGGCCCCCGTCCTCGACCATGCTCTGGGCCACCATCACCGTCATGGCGTCCTCGTAGTTCTCGAAGGTGGAGAGCCGGGCCATCATGTCGGCGTGCAGCGCGAACAGCGAGTCGATCTGGGCCAGCACCAGGTTGTACTTGGCCTGCTGGGCATCATTCCACTGGCTGGCCAGCGGCGCCAGGTTGTTGACCAGCGCGGGGTAGTCGGCCCCATGCAGGTTCTCCAGCCGCTGCTTGTCGGGCGTCTCGGCCTTCTTCTCGATGAAGACCCAGTTCTTGATCAGCATCTTCGAGTCGTTGACCAGGAACCGCAGGTCGTGCAGCCGCGAGACCGAGGGCGTGTGTACGTCGCTGATGCGCTCGTTGGCCTCGATGTTGCGCTGCAAGGTCATGTAGGTCATGTAGCTGCTGCCCAAGACCACCAGCAGCAGCAGCCCGAAGCTGGCCGCCAGCTTGGCCCCTATCGTGAAGCGTATTGTTTTGAGTCGTGCCACGGGCTTTCCTTTTTTCTGGTGCTTTGTCGTCTTGTCCCCAAAGATAAAACTTTTCGCGCGCATTTTGCGCTCATCCCTCCCAAAGCTAAATTCGCGGCGCGGCGAGGCCCGAGCTTTTCTTGCGACACACAAAGCCCACTTCCCCATGAAAATCAAAAAAATCCTTCCCCTGGCCGCCCTCGCGCTGGCCTTGGCCGGCACGTCCTGCAAAGACGAGACCGCCACCCTCCGGGTCCGCCTGACCGACGCCCCCGCCGACTACGAGGCCCTCTACATCGACGTGCAGGAGCTGCAGATCAACTCGGACGCCAACGGTTGGGAGAGCCTGGCCCTGGAGCGCCCCGGCATCTACAACCTGCTCGACTTCACCAACGGCCTGGACACCCTCCTGGCCGACGCCGAGCTGCCCGCCGGCCGAGTCTCGCAGATGCGCCTGGTCCTGGGCGACGAGAACACCCTGGTCCGCGACGGCCAGACCCACGACCTGGGAACCCCCTCGGCCCAGACCTCCGGCCTGAAGTTCAACATCCAGGCCGACTTCGAGGCCGGAGTCGCCTACGAGCTCTGGATCGACTTCGACGCCGCCCGCTCCATCATCGAGAAGGGCAACGGCGGCTACTCGCTCAAGCCCGTCATCCGCACCTTCACCCAGGCCACCAGCGGCGCCATCCAGGGCAATGTGGCCCCCGCGGCCGCCCAGCCCCACGTCATGGCCATCGCCGGCGCCGACACCCTGGGCACCATCGCCGACCCCGACGGGCATTTCCTCATCCGCGGCGTGCCCGCCGGAAGCTACTCCGTGACCTTCACGCCCGCCGAGGGCTACGAGGCCAAGACCGTCGAAGGCGTCAGCGTCACCGACGGCCAGGCCACCGACATGGGCACCCTCCAATGGTGAGCCGCGCCTGACGCGCTCGCCCAGCAACCTTCCGCCTCCCGCGCGACCGGCCGCCTCAGCCGGACGCCCGGGAGGCTTCTTTTTGGCCTGCCGCGCCGATGCCCTCCGTCGGCCAACAGCGGACTGGCCCCAGGTGCCTGCCGGGCAGGAAAGGGCACAGAGCGAGAAGTATGTTGGAAGAATACTGGCGCGCCATCATTGTAAGGTCAACGGGAGCCCTGCCCACAGGCCTGCTCCCTGCCGTCCAACGGGAGCCGATTGGCGGCGACTCCAGCGGCCGGTACGGGCAGAATGGACTGGATGGAGATCGCTGTCATAAAATGTCGAAAGCATTGCGCCGGGGGCATGGGCGATTGCCCGAAACGGACTAATTTAGCCGCGGACCGAGCACAAAAAACGAACACAGACGCAGCCGATGGACCTCAACAAGAAAGGGTGGCTCCAGAAATACAGCCAGTTCCGCGAGCAACTGGCCCAGGAGGGCGCCCTGGCTCCCCGCGGCCGGGGACAGGACCCCGAAAAGATGCTCTACGAGCTGTTGCAGCCCACGGGCCTGTTCTACGGGCACCCGGTACGTCTGCCCAAGCGGCTGGAAGGCAAGGGGTTCGGGCACCTGGACCAGCAGTCGCGGCTGAAGCTGATCCTGGCGGAGGGCTTCATGGCCAGCGCCGAGCTGTGCGAAAGCCCGGAGCAGCAGGACGCGCTGGACCAGACCTGGCAGCAGATCTGGGCCAATTTCCCCGCCTTCACGCAGGAGCTCGCGGGCATGGCGCCGGGCGGCGCGGGCTGGGCCCCGGGGAGCTCCCCCGAGCAGCTCAGCGAGGCGATCATCGAGGAGCGGCTGGAGCGGCGGCGCAAGTTCGGCTTCTGGAAGGGCTTTTCGCAGCACAGCATCCTGAGCCTGGACGTTATCTACTTCCTGCGCTGGCTTTCACTGCCCGAGCGCCCCGCGGGGCTGGGCCTCCGGCAAGAGCGGGCGAGGGTACACCTTCAACTGCTGCGGGTGATGGCGGCGGCGGCCCACACCGACAGCGAGGTGCAGCCGCAGGAGGCCCACCTCTTCGAGTACTTCCTCGAGAACATGGACCTGGAGCCCGAGCAGTCGCGGCAGGCCCGGCAGTGGTTCGCCCAGGGCCTGGACCTGGAAGAGCTCGGGCCGCTGGAGACCGACTCGTGGATCCTGCGCAAGTTCCTGTTCGAGCTGGGCGCGCTGACGGTCTGGGCCGACCAGGACGTGGGCCCGGAAGAGGAGCGCTTCCTGGACCGGCTGGCCGAGAAGCTGGGCCTGAAGGCGGACGAGACCCGCGAGAGCCTGCTGGCCGTGGAGGGCTTTGTGCTCGAAAACGCCGACAAGATGGACTTCCTCAGCAGCGCCGAGCACCGCGAGGCCTTCAGCCGACGCTTCAGCGAGCGCGTCCGCGAGACCCTGGTCGAGGGCAAGCAGCGCCTGGCCCAGGAAATCCTCGAGAGCAAGGAGCTGGTCGAGCTGCTCCGCAAGTCGGCCTCCGAAGACCTTCAGCCGGACGAGATGGCCAAGGTCAAGGCCCAGTTGGGCGACCTGCTCAAGACGATCCCTTCGCTGGCCATCCTGGCCCTGCCCGGCGGCTCGCTGCTGCTGCCCTTGCTGCTGCGCTTCCTGCCCGAGCACGTGCTGGTGCCCTCGGCCTTCCGCGACGAGGATCCCAGGGGCGGCGAGGCGGGCGCGACTTAACGCAAAAAACCTTAAAAAACGGGACTGCCGCCCCAGCCGTCGCGTTTCGCAGCGCTTTTCTGACTAATTTTGGGGGAATTGGTTGAAAGAGAAAACACAGACCAGCAAGCCATGGGACTATTGGACAACATCTGGGACGTCATCGTCCGCCTTTTCAAAGGCAAGAAAGTCGTGGTCCTCGGGGCCAAGGCCACCGGGAAGACCACTTTCCACAAGTTCATCCGAGAGGGCGTCCTGGTCAGCGAATACGAGGAGACCTTCCGCGAGACCGTCAAGGGCAACACCCTGCGGCACTCCGGCTTCAAGCTCCACATCAAGAAGGGCGAGGACATCGGCGGCGACGACAAGTTCGTCCACGACTACTGGCAGGAGCTGGTCCGCGACTGCGACTACTGCTTCTACCTGTTCAACGCCTACGACGTTTACCGGGGCGACGACTACCAGATCGACAAGCTGGAGGAGCAACTGCCCTTCCTGGCCAAGCTGCTGCAAGGCAACGCCGCGCCGACCCGCCTGCTGGTGGTGGGCACCTTCACCGACAAGATCCCGGAGTTCGCCGCCGACCCCAAGCGGGCCGTCCGCAAGATCCGCCCGAACATCATCAACGCCATCGACGACGCCAAGCTCGACCTCAACCATGTGGTCTATGGAAGCCTGGCCTCATGGGACGAGGCCAACACCCTGATTGGCGAAATCTTCCAACGGATTTATCAAATGCGCTGAAAATGAGGGTGGTGATAAGGATTCAGCATCCCGATCCCCGGCAGCCCGACCTGTTGCTCGAAGACGGCCTGCCCTTGCCCGACGACCAGAAGCTCCGCGCCGCGCGGCTCTACTCCGAAATGATCGAGGTGCAGAAGGCCAGCCGGGCCGCCAAGCCCGACGCGCGCGTGGCCCTCTACCGGAACGCCGGGAAGATCCTCGCCAAGTGCCCCACCCAGCAGACCGACCTGCACAAGCGGCCCATCAACCTCTGGATGCTGGTCGAGGGATTCGAGCCCAGGCAGGACGCCGCGCTGGTCCACCAGATGCACGGCGCCCTCAACCGCCTGGGCCTCTCGGTGGACGCCGCCGACCTGGAGCGCCTGCTCGGCAGGCTGGCCGCCATCTTTTGAACCGCCAATTTCTTGATTTCCATAACAATCCAGCTTCACTTTCTTTGACTGACCGACCGACAAACCTACAACCCGCAACCAACCCAGAAACAGCAATGGACGATCAGATGCATCAACAAGTCAAGGCCACGGCCCAGCAGTGGCTCGATGGAAACTACGATGAGCAGACCCGCCAACAGGTGCGCCACCTGCTCGAGAACGACCCGGCCGAGCTGGTAGAATGCTTCTACCGCGAGCTCGAGTTCGGCACCGGCGGCCTGCGCGGCATCATGGGCGTGGGCACCAACCGCATGAACATCTACACCGTGGGCAAGGCCACCCAGGGCCTGTGTAACTACCTGAAGGCCAGCTTCCCCGGCCAGCCGCTCAGCGCCGCCGTGGCGCACGACTGCCGCAACAACAGCCCGCTGTTCGCCCGCACGGTGGCCCAGATCTTCGCGGCCAACGGCATCAAGGCCTACCTGTTCGACGAGCTGCGCCCCACGCCCGAGCTTTCGTTCGCCATCCGCCACTTCGGCTGCCAGACCGGAGTGGTCATCACGGCCTCGCACAACCCCAAGGAGTACAACGGCTTCAAGGCCTACTGGAACGACGGCGGGCAGGTCACCGAGCCGCACGACCAGAACATCGTGGACGAGGCCCTGCGGCTGACCAACGCCGACATCCGCTTCGAGGGCAACCCCGAGCTGGTGGCCAGCGTGGGCAAGGAGGTTGACCAGACCTACCTGGCCCTGCTCAAGGAGCTCTCGCTCAACCCCGAGACCATCGCACGGCAGAAGGACATGAAGATCGTCTTCACGCCCATCCACGGCACCGGCGTGCGGCTGGTGCCCCAGGTGCTGGCCGCCTACGGTTTCGAGAACGTCTTCAACGTGCCCGAGCAGGACATCGTCGATGGCGACTTCCCCACGGTGGTCTCGCCCAACCCCGAGAACGCCGAGGCCCTGCGCATGGCCCTGGAGAAGGCCGACGCCGTGGGGGCCGACCTGGTCATGGCCACCGACCCCGACTCCGACCGCGTGGGCATCGCCGTGCGCGACGACAAGGGCCGCCTGGTGCTGCTCAACGGCAACCAGACCGGGGCGCTGCTGATCCATTACCTGGTGACCCAGTGGGAGGCCAAGGGAATGCTCCAGGGCAAGGAGTACGTGGTCAAGACCATCGTGACCACCGAGCTCATCCACGAGATCGCCCGCAAGCACGGGGTCGAGCACCACGACGTGCTCACGGGATTCAAGTACATCGCCGAGATCATCAAGGCCAACCACGGCCACAAGCGCTTCATCGGCGGAGGCGAGGAGAGCTACGGCTACCTGGCGGGCGAGTTCGTGCGCGACAAGGACGCCATCATGTCCTGCGCCCTGATCGCCGAGGCCGCCGCCTTCGCCCGCGAGCAAGGCCGCACCCTCTACGAGCAGCTCCTGGACATCTACGTCCACTACGGATGCTACCGCGAGGACCTGGTCAACCTCACCAAGAAGGGCAAGGCCGGGGCCGAGGAAATCCAGCAGATGATGGCCGGCTACCGCCAGCAGCCGCCCGCCGAGCTGGGAGGCTCGCCCGTGGTGATGCTCAAGGACTACCACAGCCGCGAGGCCCGCGACCTGCGCGACGGCAGCCGCTCGCCCATCGACCTGCCGAGCTCCAACGTGCTCCAGTTCTTCACCGCCGACGGCGGCAAGATCTCGGTCCGCCCGTCGGGCACCGAGCCCAAGATCAAGTTCTACGTCAGCGTCCGCGAGGACCTGGCCACGGCCGGGCAGTTCCCGCAGGTCTGGGAAAAGCTGGCCGCGAAGATCGAGGGCATCCGGAAATCGCTGGGCCTCTGAGGCAAGCCGTCCCGATCGCCCAACGAGCAGCAGGCGCGGGCCATGGGCCCGCCCGTGGCCCGCGCCTGGCCTGCTCCTGGTCCCGAACAAGCGTCCATCCTCCCAACGACTCCAACCCCAATCGCATGATTTCAGCGTCTCCCCTCCCCACCCTCCCGCATGGCCCGGCCAGGTTCCCATCGGGCGATCTGCTCCGGAACCTGCTCGGCACGCTGGGCAAGCAAGTGCTGCGCTTCCGCGGCGGCCCCAAGGGCTTCGTCCTGGGCGAGGTCATCGGCCAGGGGCCCTTCCGCGAGGAGCTGCCCGAGAAGCCCCGCGGGCTGCACGAGCTGGGCATCGCCGACAGCCTGGACCTGGAGCGCCACCTCGAGGAGGCCCTGGCGGGGATCCTGCCGAAGACCTTGTCCTTGCGCATCGAAGGCAAGGCGCTCACGGCAAGGGTTTTCGTGGCGGGCCAAGAGGTGCTCGTGGCCCTGGACCGGCGACCCGACCAGGCGGAGGCCGACTGGCGCAAGATAGCCCAGGCCCTTCGCCTGGCCGGAGTGGCCCTCTGGCACTTCGACCTGCGCGACTACAGCTTCCGCTACGACGACGGCCCCCAAGGCCAGATGAGCTTCTCGACGAAGCCAGGAAGGTTTTTCCTGAACGAGAAGTTCCTTGAAGGCGAGACCCTGCATGCCCTCCAGGGCGAGTATGAAAAGGCCATGGGGTCCGGCCGGGGCCACATGGAGAGCCAGTTCTGGGTCAACACCCCCGAGGGCCGCAGCAAGTGCGTCCGGCTCTGGGGCGAGTTCGAGGAGTACGAGGCCGACGGCATGGCCAAGGTCATCTCGGGCATCTCCTTGGACATCAGCCCCATGAAAGAGAAAGAGCATGAGCTGGAGCGGCGCGACCAGCAGTTGCGCTCCTTGATGCGCCTTGCCGGGACGGCCTGCCTGGAGGTGGACATGGACCGCGGCCTTGTCGCGCTGGGGCATGGCCACGCCGAGCTGCTGGGTCCCGGCTGGCACATGGCCGAGCTTCCGTTCGACCGCTGGCTGGAGCTTGCGCATCCCGACGACCGCGCCAGGCTGCGCAAGGCCCTGCTCGACTGCCGGCAGGGCGCCGAGAGCCTCCGCGTGGAGTACCGGCTGCTGCCCGAGGGAGGCCAGGCGCTCTGGCTGGAGCTGGGCGCCGAGGCCGTCGCGGGGCAGGCGGGCCTGTTCGCGGGCCTGCACCGCGACCTGCGCCAGCAGAAGCAGGCCGAGGAGGCCCGGCGGGCCACCGACCTGCGCTACCAGAAGATGCTCTCCATCCTGAGCGACGTGGTCTGGGAGTACGACTACCCGTCGGGGACCTTCACCTCCAACCGGCGCATGGGGCGGCTGCTGGGCTTCAGTTGCGCCGAGGTGCTGCCCAAGGGCGAGCTCAACCCGGCGATGGTCCACCCGGCCGACCTGCCCTTGCTCAAGACGCCCTTCCAGACCCTGAACCAGGGCAGCTTCCGCGAGATCGACCTGCGGGTGCGCCGGCAGGGCAACAGCTACATCTGGGTCAAGGCCCAGGAGCGCATCGAGGTCGATGCCACCGGCCTGCAGACCAAGAAATATGGCGTGCTCCGCGACATCAACAACGAGAAGACGGCCAAGATGCTGGTTCTCAACAAGAACGTGGAGCTCGAACAGCAGAACCACCAGCTCGAGCGCCTCAACATGGAGCTCCAGAAGGCCAAGGAGAAGGCCGAGCAGAGCGACCGCTTCAAGTCCAGCTTCATCGCCAACATCTCGCACGAGATACGCACCCCCGTGACGGCCATCCGCGGCTTCTCGGAGCTGCTCTACGACGCGGGCATGTTCCCGCCCGAGAAGCGCAAGGAGTTCCTCAACGTGGTCAAGCTCAGCGGCGACCGCCTGGTCTCGGTCATCGACGACATCCTCGAGATCGCCCAGATCGAGGCGGGGGCGGTGGAGCTGGTCGAGAACCGCACCGACGCGCTGGTCATGCTGCGCCGGCTGGCCGACAACTACTCGAACGCGATGGTCAACCCCCGGCGCCTGCCCATCGAGGTGGTCAGCCTTCCGCCCGACGGCCCCAAGCTGCTCTGGGCCGACGAGGCCAAGCTCGACCGGGTGCTGCGCGCCCTGCTCGACAACGCCATCAAGTTCACGCAAGACGGCCGCATCACCCTGGGCGTGGAGCGCTCGGGGCCGCTGACCCGCTTCTGGGTGGCCGACACGGGCGAGGGCATCGAGCCGGAGCGCCAGCGGCACATCTTCCAGGAGTTCATCCAGGAGGATGGCTCCATCACGCGGCGCTACGGCGGCATCGGCACGGGCCTGGCCATCTGCAAGGGCCTGCTGCGGCACATGGGCGGCAAGATCGGCCTGCGGTCGCGGAAGGGACAGGGCTCCACCTTCGAGTTCAGCCTGCCCACCGAGAAGGAGCAGGTGCTGGAGGGCGCGCCCCTGGCCCCGGCCGAGGACACCCGCCTCGACGGCAAGCGCATCCTGGTGGCCGAGGACGAGCCGGTCAACCACATCCTGCTCGTGGAGCTGCTCAAGCCCACCGGCGCCACGGTCGTACACGTGGACAACGGCGAGGCGGCCGTGCGCGCGGTGCTGGAGGATCCCGAGGGCTTCGACCTGGTGCTCATGGACATCAAGATGCCCGTGCTCAACGGCCTGGAGGCCACCGAGCGCATCAAGCGGGTGGCCCCGGACCTGCCCATCGTGGCCCAGACGGCCTTCGCGATGGTCGAGGACCAGTTCAACGCCCGCAAGGCCGGCTGCGACGACTTCATCGAGAAGCCCCTCAACCGGGCCAAGTTCTTCGCGCTGATACAGCGTTTTCTGGTCCGCCGCCCCGGCCCCGGATCGTAGAACCAGTATAAATTAGCCATTTCTTTTGCATATGGCTGGGAACCAAGCACAAAGCCACAGATAAAAAGATGCCGCGAACGTTTGCTTCGCGGCGCTTTTTTCTTTAACTTTGGGGAAATGCCCCAGGCCCCGGCCCCGACCCGACCAAGCCCAGGCGGCATTCCCAACCCAGTTCCTGAATCTCCTTCCCCTTCATCAGCGCAAGGGGAGGCAAAGCGAAAAGAGCAATGGCAAAAGCAAGAGGAGCCATCGTGGTGGACGTCGAAGGCTGCAAGGGATGCGACCTTTGCGTGGGCGCCTGCCCGACCCACGTGATCGAATTGAGCCGGAAAGTCAATTCCAAGGGATACCATTTCGCCTACATGGAGCATCCCGACGCGTGCATCGGCTGCGCGCACTGCGCCATGGTATGCCCGGACAGCGTCATCACCGTCTATCGGTGGAAGCCGGCGCCCAAGCCCCGCGAAGCCACCACGGCCTGAGCGGCGTGCCGGCCTTCAAACATGATCATCCACAAACCCCAAGAAATGAAAGAGCTACGTCTGATGAAAGGCAACGAGGCCATCGCCGAGGCGGCCATCCGCGCCGGTGTCGATGCCTACTACGGATACCCGATAACGCCCCAGTCGGAGGTGATGGAATACCTCATGGCCGAGCGGCCCCACCTGCGCACGGGCATGGTCGTGCTGCAGGCCGAGAGCGAGGTCGCCTCGATCAACATGGTCTATGGAGCCGCGGGATGCGCCAAGAAGGCCATGACCTCCTCGTCCAGCCCGGGCGTCAGCCTCATGCAGGAGGGCATCTCCTACATCGCCGGGGCCGAGCTGCCCTGCCTGGTGGTCAACGTCGCGCGCGGCGGGCCCGGCCTGGGCACCATCCAGCCTTCGCAGGCCGACTACTTCCAGGCCACCAAGGGCGGCGGCCATGGCGACTACCGGCTGATCGTCCTGGCGCCCAACTCGGTGCAGGAGCAGGCCGACTTCGTGTCCCTATCCTTCGACCTGGCCTTCCGGTACCGCACGCCCGTCATGATCCTCTCGGACGGCGCCCTGGGCCAGATGATGGAGAAGGTCGAGCTGCCCCCCCAGCGCGAGCGCATGACCGCCGAGGAGATCGAGGCCCAGTACGGCCACTGGGCCACCCTGGGCAAGCCCGCCTCCCGCGAGCGCAACATCATCACCTCCCTGAAGCTCAAGGCCGAGCAGATGGAGGCCCACAACCTGCACCTCCAGCGCAAGTACGCCCAGATACAGGAGGCCGAGACCCGCTACCAGTCCCTGCGCTGCGACGACGCCGACTACGTGCTCGTGGCCTACGGCCTGAGCTCGCGCATCTGCCAGAAGGCCGTGGACCTGGCCCGCGCCCAGGGCATCAAGGTCGGGCTGCTGCGGCCCATCACCCTGTGGCCCTTCCCCACGGCCCCCATCGCCGAGCTGGCCCGCGCCGCCAAGGGCTTCATCAGCGTCGAGATGAGCGCCGGGCAGATGGTCGAGGACGTCCGCCTGGCCGTCAACGGCCTGCGGCCCGTCCACCACTTCGGGCGGATGGGCGGCATGATCACCAGCCCCTCGCAGGTGCTCGAGCAGATCAAGACCCTCTTCCTCAACCCCCAGGCCAGCCTCAACGGAGGAGCCCACTGAAAGACCCAACGCAGAACAAAACCACCCCACCATGAGCGCCAGCCACGACAGCGACACCCTCCTCCTGGAGGACATCATACGCCCGGAGAACCTCGTCTTTGAAAAGACCGCCTGCCTGACCGACAACACCCTGAGCTACTGCCCCGGCTGCGGGCACGGCACGGCCCACCGCATCCTCATGGAAGTGGTCGAGGAGATGGGCATCCAGGGCCAGACCATCGGAATCGCCCCGGTCGGCTGTTCCGTCCTGGCCTACGACTTCATGAACGTGGACATGCAGCAGGCCGCCCACGGCAGGGCGCCCGCCGTGGCCACGGGCATCAAGCGGGTCATGCCCGAGAAGTACGTCTTCACCTACCAGGGCGACGGCGACCTGGCGGCCATCGGCACGGCCGAGACCATCCACGCCTGCAACCGCGGCGAGAACATCACCATCATCTTCATCAACAACGGCATCTACGGCATGACCGGCGGCCAGATGGCCCCCACCACCCTCGCGGGCATGAGGACCTCCACCTCGCCCTTCGGCCGCGACACCGAGATGATGGGCCACCCGCTCCGGATAACCGAGATGGTGGCCACCCTGCCCGGCGTCTGCTTCGCCACCCGCCAGGCCGTACACACCCCCGCGGCCGTCCGCAAGGCCAAGAAGGCCATCCAGACCGCCTTCGAGCTGCAAAGGCAGCGCAAGGGCCTCAGCCTGGTCGAGATCGTCTCCAACTGCAACTCCGGCTGGAAGATGATGCCCCGCAAGGCCAACGACTGGATGGAGGAGAACATGTTCCCCTTCTACCCCCTGGGCGACATCAAGAAATGAACGACCGCACAAGCCCCAACCCATGAACGAAGAAATCATCATCGCCGGATTCGGCGGCCAGGGCGTCCTCTCGATGGGCAAGACCCTGGCCTACACCTCCGGCATCGTCGAGGGAAAGCACGTCTCGTGGATGCCCTCCTACGGCCCCGAGATGCGCGGCGGCACGGCCAACGCCACCGTCATCCTCAGCGACGAGCTCATCAGCTCGCCCATCATCAACGCCTACGACACGGCCATCCTGCTCAACCAGCAGTCGCTCGACAAGTTCGAGCCCATGGTCAAGCCCGGCGGGCTGCTGCTCTACGACGACAACGGCATCACCCGCCCGCCCGCGCGCGCGGACATCGTCGTCTGCCGGGTCAGCGCCGCCCGCGAGGCCGCCAAGATGAAGAACACCAAGGTCTTCAACATGATCGTCCTGGGCGCCTTCCTCGGGCTCAAGCCCCTGGTCCAGTTCGAGAACATCGAGAAGGGCCTCCTCAAGTCGCTGCCCGAGCGGCACCACGGGCTCGTTCCGCTCAACATGCTGGCCCTGCGCCGCGGCGCCGAGATCGTGGTCCGCGAGCGCGCGCCCGAGGTGGAGGCCTGAGCCGCCCGCCGGGCAGGCTGGGACGCTGGGCACCTGGTTTTCGCAAATCCCCAAGGAACGCCCTGGCAGCACGGCCATGCAGGTCCCCGGCCCTGCTCGCGTTTTCCCTGGTTTCAAGCCACAAACGCAACAAAGAGGCGGCAGGCCATCGAAGGCAGCTCGCGTCTGCCCAAGGGCGATAGGGCCGCGCCCAGGAACTGGACGTACAACGCGCAAAGCCTTATCTCTGCAACGACACCCACCCTCGCTGGCCCTGCCCGCGCAAAAACCAACATCATGCCTAGCATCTTTAGCAAGATCATCGCCGGCGAGGTCCCCTGCCACAAGCTGGCCGAGGATGAGCACAGCTTCGCCTTCCTCGACATCAACCCCAACGCCCCCGGCCATGCCTTGGTCGTGCCCAAGCGCGAGGTGGACCGCTACTTCGACCTCGAGGACCAGGAGCTCGCCCGGCTCAACCAGTTCGCCAAGAAAGTGGCCCGCGCCCTGGAGGCCGTCGTGCCCTGCCAGCGGGTCGGGGTGGCCATCGTGGGCCTGGAGGTCCCGCACGCCCACGTCCACCTCATCCCCCTGCGCGCCATGGACGACTTCCACTTCAACAAGCCCAAGCCCAAGCCCACCCACGAAGAACTGGCCCAGCTTGCCGATAAGATCCGACAACAGTTCGATCGCATGCCCTGATGGTCCGCCCTCCAGGCGTTGATGGCGGCTCAGTCGAGCTTGACTTCGCGGAGCTGGCCATCCGCGCCGATGAGGTAGTGGCGCGTTTCGGCCTGGTTGGGGTCGTCGAGCACGAGGCGGAGCTTGAGCGAGTAGGTGAGCTGCACACAAGGCTCGAGCACGACGGGGTTGCGCACGAGCTCGAAGCCGGCGTAGGGATAGGCGTGGTAGAACCGGGTGGTGGGCCGGTCGGCGGCCACGATGGTTTTGCCCGTGAGCAGGGCTCGGGCGGAGGCCCCTTGGCTCTGGTACTCGCGGTAGCGATCTTCGGGCAGGAACATGCCCAGGGCCTCGTCGAGCACGCGGTGGGCCTGGGCGGCCTCGGGCACCAGGCGGGCCAGCCGCTCCAGCTTGCGTTCCATGAGCGCGTAGGCCTCCGCGCGGAGGCTGTCGTAATGGGCGTCGAGGTCGTCGAGGAAGTAATCGACCTTGGCGATGTCGTAGATCTGGTTGCGGGCGGCTGCGCGGATGACCGAGTCCATGAGGCTGGCCGAACGGAAGCGCACGTGGACGTTCTTCTTGAGCTCGAATCCGGCAGGGACTTCGACATAGGCCCGGCTGAAGACCTTCTTCTCGACCTCGTACTCGTAAATGGGCAGGAAGGAGACCAGGTCGATGTGGAGGTCTTGCCCGGCAATGCCCATGCGGGCCAGTTCGCGGGCGAAGCCTTGCACGCGCTCGGCCATGAGGGCCTCCGTCTGCTCGACATCGGGGCCGACCTGCTGGAGGCTGAAAATGGCCACGTAGGCATCGGCGGGCAGGTTGGCCAGGGCGTTGACCTCGAACTCGATGAGGCTGTTGCTGGGGATGCCGGCCTGCGCGAAGGGCGTTTCGGCGGGTGTCTGGCTGGGGTTGCTCCTTTCGGCCTGGCCTCGCCAGTTGCCGGAGTGTTGGGCGTTGGCGGGCTGGGCCAGCAGGGCCAGGGCCGCGAGCAAAGGCAGGATTCGTGTTCGCATGGCGAAGGGGGTTGGTTGGTGTTTCGCCTTTGACCCTCGGCGCGGCGAATCGTTTATCGGCCCGGGCCCGAAAAGGAGCGGCGCGTCAGTCGCCGCCGCCGCATCCGCCGCCGCAACTGCTCCCACCGCAGCCCGAGTCGCCGCCGCCGGAGTCTCCTCCGCCGGAATCGCCTCCACCGCCAGAATCGCCGCCGCCGGAGTCACCGCCTCCGCCGTCGCCCGCGTCGGAGCTGTCGTCCAGAAACCAGTTGGAGTCGCCGGAGCTGCCATCGTTGTAGCTGAAATCGGAGAAGATGATCCATGAGGAATCGTTCCAGGCGTAGTTTTCTTCGAGCGACTGCTGCCTGCGGGCGTCCTCGGCGGCCCCGGCCAGGAGCCGCAGGGTCTGTGGCGCGAGCAGCATGACGTTTCCGCGGATGCTTTCGAGCACCTCCACCACTTTGGCGGGGTTGGTCTCGACCCAGTGGGGCAGGTAGCGGTCCAGCTCGGCCAGCTCGGTCTTGAGGCTGAGGCGGACGCCGTCGCCGGCAGGGGTCAGGTCGTAGCGGTCGAGCAGCCTTTGCCAGACCGACTGCGTGAGGACTCCGCGGAGCCAGGGGGCCTGGGCCAAGGTCGCGTGCAGGGCCTTCCGGTTGCGGAGCCTCCGCTGCGCGGCGCGCACCAGGTGGCGGGGCTGGATGCGCGTTTCGGGCGCGTTGCGGAAGAACCAGAGCAGGTGCTGCTCGTGCGGGCTTGCCGGGTAGTTGGCGAAGGCCGGCCCGGCGGCGACCTGGCGGTGGTGGGCGGGCATTCCGGGCTCGGCGCTTTCGAGGCGGAGAACCTTGCGGAGCAGCAGGTCCACGAAGGTCACGCGGATGAGCTTGGGCAGGGAGGCGCGTCCGAGCTCGAGCAGGAGCAGCCCCTCGGCGGGCTTGATTTCTCGAAGCAATTTCATGGGCGTAGGAATTTGGGTTTGCGGATCAGCCAGTGGGCGTTGTTGTCGAACCAGCGCATCTTCGGCGCAGGCCCGGCCGAGCTCGGGTCGGGCCAGAAGTCGGCGGGCGGCTTCTGCCGGAAGAGCTCGGCGTAGCGGTCGAGCGTGCGCTGGTACCAGCCGGCGAACTTCAGGTCCTCGCTCGGGCCTCCCTGGGTGGGGCCGTGGTGGATGGCCTTGCCCAGGACGCCCTGGCAGAAGCCCTCCCAGTAGGAGCGGGTGTAGAGCAGGTGCAGGTGCCAGACCTGGTCCACGGGCGCGGAAGGCGTGAGCGGGTCGGGCCCCAGGGCCACCAGGAACATGAAGCGCTTGTACTCGAGCACGGCCGCCAGGGCGTAGTCGATGGGCCAGCGGTTCTCGAAGGCGAGCCTGTCGGTGAAGCCGTAGGCGGCGCCCGGGGCGTCGAGGCTGAAGGCCTGCACGGATTTCCAAAGCTGGGCTTGCTCGGGGCTCATGGGCGGAAGGGGTTGGGTTGGACGCGGAAGCCAAGATAGCCGATCGCCGCGAGAAAAGCGTCAGCCTTTCAGGGAAGCCGGGCGGAAACCCAGCACGATCATGTCGTCGGTCTGCGGATGCTGGCCCTGCCACTGGTCGGCCACGCGGTCGAGAGCCTCGGAGAGGATGGGGAGCTCCTGGCCGTCGTGCTCGGCCAGCCACTGCTCGACGCGCCGGGCGGAGAACTTGCGCTGCCCATCGGCCCCGCCGAACTGGTCGGGCAGCCCGTCGGAAAGGAAGAAGAGTGCGGTGCGCTCGTCGAAGTCGAAGTCGGTGTCGTGGAAGACGCATTCGGCCTGGAGGGACTCGCCGATGTGGACGCGGTCGGCGGGCAGACGGCGGAGATTCCCGGCTCCGTCGAGCAGGTAGCCGTGGTTCTTGGCCCCGGCGAATCGGCCCCGGCGCCTGGCCGGGTCGATGACGCAGAGCGAGAGGTCGAGGGCATCGACGCGCCCGGCGACGCCCTGGCTGGCGTTCTCGAGGAAGCGCTGGTGGAGCAGGTCGAGGATCTTGGCGGGGTCGTCCTGCCCGGCGCGGGCGGTGGCCTCCTTGAGCATCTCGTGGGAGAGCACGGCCAGCAGGGCGCCGGCCACGCCGTGCCCGGTGCAGTCGCCCACGGCCACCACGTGCAGCTCGCCGACCCTCTGGTGGAAGAAGAAGTCGCCCGAGAGCAGCTCCTTGGGTCGGAAGAGCAGGAGCGCGTCGGGGAAATGCTGGCGGAAGTCGCCCCAGTTGGAGAGCATCTTGGCCTGGACCTTCTGGGCGTAGGCGATGCTGTCGAGGATCTTCTCGTGCTGGTGCCGGATGGTCTGCTCCTCCTGGGCCAGGCGCTGGTTGGCCTGGGCGAGCTCGCGCAGCTTGAGCGAGAGCTCCATCTGCTTGATGACCTGCTTGGCCACGGTGTCCATGGCCTTGCGCTGCTCGGGGCTGAGCTTGCGGGGCTTGCTGTCAATCACGCAGAGGGTGCCGATGTTGTAGCCGCTGGGGGTCTGCAAGGGCATCCCGGCGTAGAAGCGGATGCCGTTTTCGCCCGTTACCAGGGGGTTGTCGTGGAAACGCTCGTCCTGGCTGGCGTTCTCGACCTCGAAGAGCTGGCTCTGGTGGATGGCGTGCCCGCAGAATGAGACCGAGCGCGGGGTCTGCTCGGCGTCCATGCCGACCTTGGATTTGAACCACTGGCGGTCCTGGTCGATCAGCGAGACCAGGGAGGTCGGCGTGCCGCAGATGGACGAGGCCAGTTGGGTCAGCTCGTCGAAGGCGCCTTCCGGCGGAGTGTCCAACACGTTGTATTTGAAGAGCTCCTCCAAGCGGCGGGCCTCATTTTCAGGAATGGCGGGGGCGATCATGTCTTTTTCCTTTTTATGATGTGTCGAAAAGATCCAATCCCGAGGACGGTGGATGCCGCGCACGAGTCGGCCTTATGGCCAAATATAACGAAAAAACGGGAAACCGTCCGGGCGGAGGATTCCTGGCGTTTTGGCGGAAACTGGGAAGGCAGGCCCGGCGGCCCTCCGGAGGAGGCCCGAGGACCGGCGGAAGGGCGGGGCAGACTTTTCCCTAGGATGCTGGCGATTTCTGACTATTTTCGCGGGGAAGGCCCCATCGGCCCTGGCAAGCGCGAACGCATCACCCCAAAGAAAGCATGGATTTCACGATCATTGGCAAGGACAGCCAGACGGCCGCGAGGGCTGGACTCATCCAGACCGACCGCGGCCCCATCGAAACGCCGATCTTCATGCCCGTGGGCACGGTGGGCACGGTCAAGGCCGTCCACCAGCGCGAGCTGGAGCAGGACGTCAAGGCCCAGATCATCCTGGGCAACACCTACCACCTCTACCTGCGCCCCGGCACGGCCATCCTGGAGAAGGCCGGGGGCCTGCACGCCTTCATGAACTGGCAGAGGCCCATCCTGACCGACAGCGGCGGCTACCAGGTCTTCTCGCTCTCGCACAAGCGCAAGCTCAGCGAGGAGGGCGCCAAGTTCCGCTCGCACATCGACGGCTCGCCCCACCTGTTCAGCCCCGAGGGTGTCATGGACATCCAGCGCTCCATCGGGGCCGACATCGTCATGGCCTTCGACGAGTGCCCGCCCTACCCCTGCGACGAGCGCTACGCCCTCAAGTCGATGGAGCTCACGCACCGCTGGCTCGACCGCTGCGTGGCCCGCTTCGACTCCACCGAGCCCAAGTACGGCAAGCGCCAGGCCCTGTTCCCCATCGTGCAGGGCAGCGTGTTCCCCGAGCTGCGCCGCCGCTCGGCCGAGAAGGTCGCCAGCCTGGGCCGCGAGGGCAACGCCATCGGCGGCCTGTCGGTGGGCGAGCCTGTCGAGCAGATGTACCAGATGCTGGAGCTGACCAACTCCATCCTGCCGGCCGACAAGCCCCGCTACCTCATGGGCGTGGGCACCCCGGCCAACATCCTCGAGGGCATCGCCCTGGGCACCGACATGTTCGACTGCGTGATGCCCAGCCGCAACGGCCGCAACGGCATGATCTACACCAGCCAGGGCATCATCAACCTGCGCAACAAGAAATGGGAGGACGACTTCTCGCCCCTGGACCCCGAGGGGCCGACCTTCGTGGACAGCCAGTACTCGCGGGCCTACCTGCGGCACCTGTTCGCCGCCGACGAGCGCCTGGGTCCGCAGATCGCCACCATCCACAACCTGGGCTTCTACCTCTGGCTGGTCGGCCAGGCCCGGCAGCACATCCTGGCCGGAGACTTCGGCCCCTGGAAGGACGACATGGTCCGCCGGGTCTCGACGCGGCTCTGAGCGCGGGCATCCGCTTAAGCTCCGCCCCAAGGCGGGCCGGAAGCCCGCCCTCCCCAAGGCCGCCCATCAGCATCCTCCCATCAACCCCAACAAAAAAACAGCCCAAGCGCATGGAAGATTTCCCCAAGGACGAATGGATCGACGACGAAGAACTGGACCTGGTGGAGGACTGGGCCGAGGGGCTCGCCCCCGAAGCGCCCGGCGCGGCTCCGCATGAGCGCACCGAGGACGAGCAGAACTACTACGAGCATTGGCGCTACGTGGCCGACAAGGGACAGAAGGTGATGCGGGTGGACAAGTTCATCAGCATCCTGATGGGCAACACCAGCCGCTCGCGCATCCAGACGGGCGCCGAAGAGGGCCTGCTGCACGTCAACGGAAAGCCGGTCCGCTCCAACTACAAGGTCAAGCCGGGCGACGTGGTGGCCCTGGTGCTCAGCCGACCCAAGCGCATCTTCGAGCTGGTGCCCGAGGACATCCCGCTGGACATCGTCCACGAGGACGAGGACGTGGTGGTGGTCAACAAGCCGGCGGGCATGGTCGTGCATCCGAGCTTCGGGCACTACTCGGGCACGCTGGTCAACGCCCTGGCCCACCACCTGCGCGGCGTGGGCGCCTTCGACAAGGGCGACTTCCGCCCGGGGCTGGTACACCGGCTGGACCGCAACACCAGCGGGCTGATCGTGGTGGGCAAGAACATCGAGGCCAAGAACCACCTGGCCCGGCAGTTCTTCGACCGCACGACCCAGCGCCGCTACCAGGCCCTGGTCTGGGGCAACCTGGCCCAGGACGAGGGCACCATCGTGGGCAACGTGGGCCGCGGCCTGCGCGACCGCAAGGTCCGCGAGGTCTTCCCCGAGGGCGACCAGGGCAAGCACGCCGTAACGCACTACAAAGTCCTGGAGCGCTTCGGCTACGTCACGCTGGTGGAGTGCCGGCTCGAGACCGGGCGCACCCACCAGATACGCGTCCACATGCGCTACCTGGGCCACCCGCTCTTCAACGACGACGAGTACGGCGGCGACCGCATCCTCAAGGGCACGACCTTCACCAAGTACAAGCAGTTCGTCCAGAACTGCTTCAAGCTGATGCCGCGCCAGGCCCTGCACGCGCGCACCCTCGGCTTCGCCCACCCGCGCACGGGGCAGGCGCTGCACTTCGAGGCCCCGCTGCCGCCCGACATGGCCTCCGTGCTCGAAAAATGGCGGGGCTACGTGGCCCACCGCTCCGACAACGAAATGGAAGAAGAACTGAACCCAAGTCCGAAGGCATGAACAGGAAAAGGAACATCGCGGTGCTGGCCGGGGGCGATTCGTCCGAGAAGGTCATCTCGTACCAGTCGGCCCGCTTCGTGGCCGGGCAGGTGGCGCGCAAGGGGCACGCCGTCTGGGTCGTCAACATGGAAAACGGCCGCTGGGTGGCCGAGCTGCCCGAGGGCGGCCAGGCGCCCATCGACAAGAACGACTTCAGCTTCGAGCGCGAGGGCCGGCGCCAGCGCTTCGACGGGGTGCTGGTGGCCATCCACGGCACGCCGGGCGAGGACGGCAAGCTGCAGTCGTACTTCGAGCTGCTGGGCATCCCCTACGCGGGCTGCGGCGTGCTGGCCTCGGCCCTGACCTTCAACAAGTTCTTCTGCAACCGCTACCTCGAGGCTTTCGGGGTGCGCTCGGCCAAGGCGCGGCTTGTGCGCCGGGGCCAGGCCCTCGACGCCGACGAGCTGCTGGGCCAGGTGGGCCTGCCCTGCTTCGTCAAGCCCAACCAGGGCGGCTCCAGCTTCGGCACCTCGAAGGTCAAGGCGGCCCACGAGCTGAGCCAGGCCCTGGAGAAGGCCTTCGCCGAGGACGACACCGTGGTGGTCGAGTCGTTCCTCGACGGGCCCGAGATGACCTGCGGGGTCTTCCGCGGCCGGGCGCGCCAGTTCGCCCTGCCCATCACCGAGATCGTCAGCAAGCGCGAGTTCTTCGACTTCGAGGCCAAGTACGACCCGGCCATGTCCGAGGAGATCACCCCGGCGCGCCTGGCGCCCGAGCTGGCGCTCGACTGCCAGCGGCAGGCCCTGGCCATCGCCGAGGCCCTCGACTGCCGGGGCATCGTGCGGGTGGACTTCATCCTGCACCAGGGCCAGTTCCACCTGCTGGAGGTCAACACCGTGCCCGGCATGACCGCCAACAGCATCGTCCCCAAGCAGGCCCAGGCGATGGGCCTGGACATGGCGGACTTGTTCGAATACCTAATCGACGAATTGGATGATTGAGAATAAACATGTCGGCATATTTCCCCTCCTTGCCTTCTGGCTGATGCTCGGCCAGTCAGCGCAGGCGCAGCCCGCCTTCGACTTCGGGGGCATCGTAGTTGAGAACCTGCGGCTGCACTACAACCAACAGGACAACCCCTACCTCATCAAGACCTTCGAGGTGGTGCCCAGCGTGGCCACCAACGCCAACACGGGCATGGACTACTCGCCCACGGAGGAGCTCTTTTACCACAGCAACTTCATCATCAACAGTGGCGGAATCAGGATCCGCCGCCGCGACAACACCCAGGTGGGCTACGTGAACTTGTCGAGCCAGATGGACATGATCCAAGGGCTGGAATACGACGCGCGCAACCAGGTCTTCCTGATATGGGCCACCCGCGAGGGGGTTCCCTACACGGTCTTCACCGAAAGCGCCGACACGCCGGGCTTTTCCGCCCACAGCGTCTTCCGCGTCAGCCGCCAGGGCGTCGTGCTGGGCTCGCAGCCCACCCTGGTGCCCCTGGGCTCGCCGGGCAGCCTCGAGTACGACGAGTTCCGCGACTGCCTCTGGCTCAAGCCCAACGACTCGCCCCTGGCCGCCTGCTTCGACACCGCGAGCTGGGAGATGCGCCATTACAAGGATTTCGAGGTCATGGGCGAGGGCATCGCCGTCTCGCCCGAGGATGGCTCGGTGCTGCTGGGCACCAACACCCAGATCCGGCACTACGACGCCGGCTTCAACTTCCTGGCCAGCTATCCCAACCCCAGCGTCGAGGCCGAGATGGAGGACATGGTGGTGGACCCCACCGACGGCACCGTCTGGTTCAACGCCGACGAGTGGTTCCACGGCTACGAGGTGGGGGGCAACCGGGCCTATCACATCGACCCCTTCAAGACCTACGACAAGAGCATCCGCTTCCCCGAGATGTTCGGCTGGCAGACGGGCTTCCTCCAGCGCGGCTTCAGCCAGCAGGACGCCAGCCTGCGCGGGGCCGACTTCATCGACTCGTCCATCTGGGTCTCGCCCATCATCAGCCTGGGGCCGCACGACCTGGACTCGATCAGCTACAAGGGCAACGCCAGGCTCGACTTCTACTTCCGAAGCTCGCCCACGCCCCCCAGCACCGACTCGCTCCGGGGCCACGCCCGGGGCTACCACCTGGCCAACCCCACCACCGAGCTGGGCTGGGGCACCACCGTCCCCTCGGCCTGGACCACCGACTACCCGCAGGGCGGATACGTCCAGGTCATGCTCGTGGCCAAGACCGGAGTGGTCGTCAACGAGTGGGCCGCCGGATGCTCGGAAATCGTGCCCGACGAGGCCGGGCGCTTCTCGGACTGGCTCGAGCTTTACAACACCACGGACAGGGCCATCGACCTCTCGGCCTTGCGCCTGCGCTTCAACGACCCGGCCCAGGCCACGCCCGTCGCGCCCCTGCCCGCCAAGACGCTCCTGCCGGGCGAGCACCTGCTGCTCTGGGCCGATGGCGAGCCCAGCCGCGGCGACACGCACCTGGATTTCCTCCTGTCAGGCAGCGCGCAGCACCAGCAGGCCTTCGGCGAGGCCCCTTGCCTGCCGGTGGCCCGCGGGCTGCTGCCCGATGGCGGCGCCACCTGGGACTACATGCCGCCGACACCCGGCGCCAGCAACTCGCCCGACAACCTGCCGCCCATGGTCCGCGCGAGGCCCGCGCTGCTGGCCCTCGACGAGGACAGCCCGCCTTTCCTCGCGTCCTTCCGCTTCGACACGCTGTTCGTCGATTTTGACGCGACCGAGCTGGCCTGGCAAGTCGCTTCGGAAGACAGCCGCCTCGACTCGGTGCGGGTGGAGGCCAACTTTGGCCTGCGGGTCTTCCCCCGGCCCGATGCCTTTGGCGACGCGCTGGTCAGCTTCACGGCCACCGACCCGCAGGGTGCCCGGACGCGGGTGGAATGGGACCTCCGCCTCCGGCCCGTCAACGACGCGCCGCTGGCCTTGCCCGAAGCCTTCCATGCCACCGAAGACCAGCCTTTTGCCAACGCTTCCAGCCTGCTGCTGAACGATTTCGATGTCGATCCGTCCGACCTGCTCTCGGCCAGCCCGCATTCCGCGCCGCGCCGCGGCGCGCTGGCGCTCCGGGCCGATGGCTTCTTCGACTACGTGCCCCAGGACGATTTCCAAGGCGTGGATACCTTCTTCTACAAGGCTTTCGACGGCCTGGCCTATTCCGAGCCTTGCCAGGTGCTGGTCTTCGTCGCGAACGTCAACGACGCTCCGCGCTTCGTCTTTGCCGACACGCTATTCCTCGATGAGGACAGGCCCGACTCCATTTCCGCCGAAGCGCTGGCCGTGGACATCGACCATCCTCTGGCCGCCCTCTCGTTTTCCTTGACTGGAAATCCGCTGCTCCAGGCGGGGTTCGACTACCCGTGGCTGCGGCTGGCCAACGCCGAAGCCGATTGGAACGGCCTGACGTCGCTCGACCTGGTCCTGGACGATGGGGAGTACCAGACCCCGGGCCTGCTGTGGGTGCGCGTGCGGCCCATCAACGACCCGCCCACCTGGGCCGAGCCCGACACCGCCCGCTGGGACGAGGACGAGGTGCTGGAGCTCGACCTTTCGGGCCATGCCAACGACATCGACCATCCGGACGCGGCCCTCGAGCTGCTCTGGGACGAGAACCCGCTGGTCGAAATCCTGCCCCAGGGGCTTTCGGTGCGGCTGCAAGCCCGGCAGGAGCATTGGCACGGCACAACCCGCCTGACCGGACGCCTGACCGACGGCCTGGATACCGTCCCCCTCGGCCTGGAGGTGCTGGTCCGCCCGGTCAACGACCCGCCCGCCTTGCAGCGCCTGGTCTCGGCGAGCACCCTCGAGGACCAGGCCTTCTACCTGCCGCTCGACGGCTGGGTGTCGGACGTCGAGACGCCCTTGGCCGAGCTGCAGGCCACCCTGGAGCCCCACCCCTGGCTGGCTTGCGAGCGCGTGGGCGACAGCCTGCGCCTGGCGCCCGCGCCCGACGCGTTCGGAAGCACCGAGGCCGTCTTCCTTTTCGACGACGGAGCCGCCCAGCGCCGCGACACCGTGGAGGTGCTGGTCGGCCCGGTGAACGATCCGCCTGCCTTGCAGGCCCTCCCGGAAGTGGTCTTCGACGAGGATGAGGCTTCGGCCTGGCTGGACCTCTCGGCCTTCGTCTCCGACAACGACCATCCGCTGGGCGAGCTGGCCTTTGGCATCGAGCTCGGCCCCGAGCTGTCCATCGAATCCAACTTCTGGGAAATCCGTTTTTCCGCCGAGCCCAACTGGCATGGCGCGGTGCCCTTGCGGCTTCGGGTGGACGATGGGCAGGATACCACCTGGGCCAGCTTCCAGGCGCGCGTGGTCTCGGTGAACGACCTTCCGGTGCTGAACGTGCCCAACCCGCTGGTATTCGAGGAAGGCCTGGGCACATCGCTGGAGCTGGCGAGCCTGGCCTCGGACGTGGAGACGCCCGTTGGCGAGCTTTCGTTCTCGTGGTTCGGCAACCAGCAGGTCAGGGTCGAAGTCCGCGACGGGCGGCTCTGGGTCAGCAACAGCTTCGCCCACTGGAACGGGCAGGAGAGCTTCACGATCCGGGTGGACGACGGCGTTGGCTTCCGCGACAGCCTGGTTACTTTCATCTGCCAGCCCGTCAACGATCCGCCGACGCTCGAACTGCCTCCGGCCTTGAGCTTCCTGCAATACCAGACGGCCAGCTACGACTTCTCGGAATACGTCTCGGACGTTGACGACCCGCTGGAGCAGCTTTCGCTCACCTGGACGGGCAACCAGCGCGTCAGCGTGGAGCGCGAGGGCATGGTGCTGCGGTTCTGGTCGGACGTCCAGGACTGGAGCGGCTCGGAGACGCTGTGGTTCACCGTGGGGGACGGCCAGGCATCGAGGACGGAAACCGTCGTGGTCAACTGCCTGCGGGTCAACCAACTGCCCGCGCTGAGCTTTCCCGCGTACATCAGCTTCGCCGAGGATACGCGGGTGGCCTTCCCCATCGCCGACTATGTTTCGGACGATGCCCCCCTGGGCCAGTTCAGCGTCAACTGGCTGGAAAACGAGGACATCCTGCTCGAGTACCGCGACGGCTGGCTGAGCTTCACCAACCGGGCCGAGCACTGGAACGGCCAGGGCCTGGTCAGCATCTCGGTGACGGACTACGGCTTCCTGAGCTCGACGACCCAGGTGCAGGTGAACGTGCAGCCCGTGAACGACGACTTCGAGGTGCTGGAAGTCGGCCCCGAATGGGCGTTCGACTACGTGCTGCTCGACGACAGCCGCGGCTTCTGGGTCGAGGCCACCGACCGCGACAGCGAGCTGGCCTACGAGTGGCGGCTGGACGGCTTGGCCCTGGAGCAGTCCGGGCCTCGGCTCGACCTGCCCTTCGACCGGCTGGGCGACCATGTGGTCAGCCTCAAGGCCACCGACGGCGAGTTCGTCCGCGAATGGGCCTGGGAGGTCTTCGTGGTGCTCGAAAGCATC
Organism: Bacteroidota bacterium; assembly: GCA_020048645.1. GTDB lineage: Bacteria > Bacteroidota > Bacteroidia > Bacteroidales > UBA6013 > UBA6013. The sequence goes on from JAIFMG010000107.1 coordinate 28,497, forward strand.
ACCGACGCCGAGCAGGCGGCTTTCCTGAGCGTGCCCAACCCGTTCCAGAACAGCACCCGGGTGAGCTTCAACCTGCGCTCGGCGGAAGCGGTCTCGCTGGAGGTCTATGACCTGCAAGGCCGGCTGGTGAACGTGCTGGTGCCCCGCGAGACGGTCTTGCCCACGGGCGAGCACTGGGTCGAATGGGACGGCAGCAGCCTTTCGGGCGCGCCCATGCCCGCCGGGGTTTACCTGTTGAAGTTCATCGAGGGCGAGCACCACATTTTGCAAAAGATTGTCTTGATACGTTGATTTCCAATTCGATAGAACCGCATGAAGGAATACCCGATCTATGTCGCGGGCCAGTTCCGACGGACCGACAAGCCGCTTGAGGTTTGCGCCCCGCACGATGGGCAGGTCTTCGCCCGCACCTGGCTGGCCGGGGCGGCGGAGCTGGAGGAGGCCATCGGCGCGGCCGAGGTGGCCCGCGAGCCCCTGGCCGACCTGCCTGGCTACGAGCGCTCGCGCCTGCTGGCCCTGGTGGCCGACGGCCTCGAGGCGCGGCGCGGCGAGCTGGCCCTGGACCTGGCCCGCGAGGCCGCGAAGCCCCTGCGCTACGCCCTGGGCGAGCTCGACAGGGCCATCCAGACCTTCCGCGTGGCCTCGGAGGAGTGCCGGCGCCTGCCCGACGAGCTGCTCAGCCTCGACTGGACGCCGGCGGGCCAAGGCCGCGAGGGCATCGTCCGGCACTTCCCGCTGGGGCTGGTGGCGGGCATAGCCCCGTTCAACTTCCCGCTGAACCTGGCCGTCCACAAGATCGCCCCGGCCCTGGCCGCCGGATGCCCCATCGTGCTCAAGCCCGCCCGCAAGACGCCGCTCTCGGTGCTCAACCTGGCCCAGGTGCTGCACGCGGTGGGCTGGCCCGCGGGCTCGGTCTCGATCCTGCCGATGGACCGCCAGGCGGGCGACCAACTGGTTACCGACCCGCGCTTCCACCTGCTGAGCTTCACGGGCTCGCCCCAGGTGGGCTGGGACCTCAAGGCCCGCGCGGGCAAGAAGAAGGTGGCCCTGGAGCTGGGCGGAAACGCCGGCACGATCGTGGCGCAGAGCGCCGAGCTCGACTGGGCCGTGGCCCGCTGCCTGGTCGGGGCCTTCGCCTACTCGGGCCAGGTCTGCATCCACGCCCAGCGCATCTACGTCCACGAGTCGCTGTTCGAGGAGTTCGCCCGGCGCTTCGTGGAAGGGGCCCAGCGCCTGCGGGCGGGCGACCCGCTCGACGAGCAGACCGAGATCGCCGCGATGATCGACCACGAGAACGCCTCGCGGGTGCAGGAGTGGGTGGACGAGGCCGTCGGGCAGGGCGCCCGGCTGCTCTGCGGCGGCAAGGCCCAGGGCAGCTACTTCCCGCCCACGGTGCTGACCGACACCCTGCGGGGCATGAAGGTCTGCTGCATGGAGGTCTTCGGCCCGGTGGCGGTGCTCGAAAGGTTCAGCGACTTCGGGCAGGCCCTCGACTGGGTCAACGACTCGGACTTCGGGCTGCAGGCGGGCCTGTTCACCGACAGCCAGCGCGAGCTGGACCTGGCCTTCCGCCGCCTGCGCGTGGGGGGGCTGGTCCACAACGACTCGCCCATCTTCCGGGTGGACCACATGCCCTACGGCGGCCTCAAGGATTCCGGCCTCGGCCGCGAGGGCGTGCGCTACGCCATGCGGGAAATGATGGAGCCCCGCCTGCTCGTCAAAAGCCGATTCTAGGCCCTGGCCGAACCTTGCCGCGAAAACAAATTTGGCCCCTTGGCGCCATTAACTCCCATTAACAGCGCCCCGCTTGGCTTTCGGAAACCTATTTTGGCTATATTTGAAGGGAATATTCTTCAAACATCCAACGCAACAAAAATGAAATTCACCATGAAAAACTACTTTGCCATCGTCAAGGATTACCTCTTGGAGCTGGAATGCAACATCCTCAGCGAAGACCAGTCGGATGAGGTATTCATCATCGAAAAGGAGGAAGACGGCATCCAGAACATGGTCGTGGCCTGCGCCTTCCCCATCCTGATCCTCGAGCAGCAGCTCTTCAAACTGGTTGACGCCAGCCAAGAGACCTTGCGCGAGCTGCTCAAGAAAAACCGGGACATCATCCACGGCGCCTTCTGCCTCGACGACGACGGCAGCCACGTCATCTTCCGCGACACCCTGGCCCTGGAGAACCTCGACCTGAACGAGCTGGAAGGCTCGCTCAACTCCCTCTCGCTGCTGCTGAGCGAGTACTCCGAGCAGATGATCCAATTCTCGAAATGACCAGCCGGGCGGCCGAGGCCTGAGCAAATGCTGGCGCAAGCGACGCCCCCAAAGGGCAGACTTGCGCTTTTTTCCTCCTCTTCCATCCACCGAAAACATACCAAAGACAAGTCATGGGAATCTTCACCCGACTCTTCAAAATCAGCCAAGCCGAAGCCCATTCGGCCATCGACCAGCTCGAGGACCCGATCAAGATGACCGAACAGGGCCTCCGCGACCTCCGGACGGACCTCGACAAGAGCGTCCAGACCCTGGCCGAATTGAAAGCCATCGAGATACGGATGCGCAAGACCGTCGAGAACAAGCGCGCCGAGGCCACCGACTTCGAACGCAAGGCCATGCTCCTGCTCCAGAAGGCCCAGGCCAGGCAGATCGCGCCCGAGGAGGCCGACCGCCTGGCCTCGGCCGCCCTCGAGCAGAAGCGCGCCGCCCTCGAAGTGGCCGCCGTGGAAGTGCAGAACCTCCACAAGCTCGAAAACCAGGTCGCCCTGCTCGACCAGAGCATCAAGAAGCTCCGAAACACCATCGGCAAGCACGAAAGCGAACTCAAGACCCTCCAGGCCCGCGCCAAGGTCGTCGAGACCACTTCCAACATGAACAAGCAGCTCGCCATGGTCGATTCGTCCAGCACCATCGCCATGCTTGAGCGCATGCGCGACAAGGTCGAGAACGAGGAGGCCCTGGCCGCCGCCTACGGCGACATCGCCGAGGAGAACAAGAGCCTGGAGGAAGAAATCGACTCCGCCCTCGAGAGCCATTCCACCTCCATCGAGGAGGCCCTGGCCGCGATGAAGGCCAAGATGGCCCTCAACGCCCCTCCGCCCTCCGGCCACTGAGCCAGAGCCCGCATGGAAGCGCGGCCCCTGCCCCGACACGGAGCTGGGGCCGCGCTTTTTCTTACGGTTTGTGAAGGTTCGATGGCCGTTCGCGCAGGGCTGGGCCATCCCGCCCTTTCAGGTTCCATGGGCTTCACCCATGGCTATGTTGTTGCGCCCTTTCAGGGCTTTTGCGGGCGATGGCTTCGCGGCATTTTGATAGCCCAACCCCGAAGGGGTGTAATGATTGTAGAAAGCGCAGCCAAGACAGAGAAGAGAACCCCGAAGGGGTGAAATTATCCTCACGGGAGGAAGGGCCAGATAATGCCACCCCTTCGGGGTTCCCCTCCAACCCGCGCCCGGCCGGCTACAACAATTCCATCCCTTCGGGATTCGCCCGGCATCGTGTCATGAGCCTGCCTTTTCATTCGAATTTCGCAGGAAGCTGCATCCAAGCCCGAACGCGGCTTGGGAACGGCCTACACGCAAGCGGCGCAGGGGATGCCGGGAAATCCCGAAGGGGTGGCTTTGAACGCGACTTGGTTGCAGACGGCGACCTCGACGCCTTCATCGGGAACAGCGATGGAAACATCTTCTTCTTCCGCAACGCCGAGCCTGCCGCCTGGGACGGCAGCTCGTGGGGCGGAGTAACGCCCGGCCCCGGCAAGGAGCAGGGCGGCTTCGACTGCTCGAACCTGCGGGTGGGCCAGGAGGGCCTGCTGCTGATCGGCACGGGCGGGACGATACGGGTCGGGGGGCAGTGAGCGAGGGCTAGGAATCGCTGGCGCGAGGCTTCATGCCGAAAGACATATTTCCGCAAGCCGCATAATTGCTTAATTTAGTAGGCGCATACCCAAAGCCTCAAAAAAAACACTCACAAATTTGCCCCACATGAAAAGAAGGTTCCATTTCCCCGCGCCCTTGGCCCCGATGGGCATGGCGCGCAAGCTCAAGAGACTGCTGGCGCGGATGGCCGTCCGCCGCCCGGCCCGCCTTGCCATCCGGCCCGGGCACCTGGCCCTCCGCCGCGGGCTGGTGGCGGCCGCCTCGCTGGCGCTGGCCGCCCTGGCCCCGGCCCGGGTCATGGCCCAGACCTTCGCGGCGCCTATGCCCAATCCGTTCGGCCTGGCCAAGGTGGGCTACAACGCCTCGGTGGCTTTCGCGGACATCGACTCGGACGGCGACCTCGACGCCTTCAACGGGACCAACCTGGGCCAGATCTTCTTCTTCGCGAACCTTGGCTCGCCCAGCGCGCCGAGCTTCGCGGCCGCCGTTTCCAGTCCCTTCGGGCTGGCCAACGTGGAAGAGTACGTCAGCCCGAGCTTCGCCGACCTGGACGGCGACGGCGACCTCGACGCCTTCATCGGGCAGAACGATGGAAACTTCTTCTTCTACGAAAACACCGGCAGCAGCAACGCTCCGAACTTCTCGGCCGCAGTGGCCAACCCCTTCGGATTGGCCGACTTGGGCATTTTCAACACGCCAGACTTCGCGGACCTGGATGGCGATGGGGACCTGGACTTGTTGGCCGGGGAAAAGTACGGCAGCCTCTTCTACTTCCAGAACGTGGGCACCGTCGGCTTTCCGAGCTTCGCGGCCTCCCTGCCCAACCCCTTCGGCCTGGCCGACGTGGGCGACTTCAGCTCGCCGAGCCTGGCGGACCTCGACGGCGACGGGGACCAGGACTTGTTCGTGGGGGAAAGCTATGGCGCCATTTTCTACTTTGCCAATGTCGGCACTCCCGACGCCCCGAGCTTCGCGGCCCCGGTGTCCGAGACCTTCGGACTGCTGGATGTCGGTTACAGCTCCTCGCCCTGCTTCGCGGACATCGACGGCGACGGCGACCTCGACGCCTTCATCGGCAACAGCGATGGAAACATCTTCTTCTTCCGCAACGCCGAGCCTGCCGCCTGGGACGGCAGCTCGTGGGGCGGAGTAACGCCCGGCCCCGGCA
>JAIFMG010000118.1 GCA_020048645.1 Bacteroidota bacterium
CGCGATCTTGGCCAATATTGCTTCGTATTTTTTCATGGTGCAATGTAAGCATTTCTTTTTGTCCCACTATTAAGGAATAGAACATAAAAAACATAGGCACATAGGGTTAAAACACATAGTCGCATAGAAAAAAACTATGTGCCTATGTGTTTATAGACGCCAAAACGATACTAAAAATAATTTCAGACACTTACCTACCCGATGAACGGACTACTCCTCAAAATCGCAGATGTCCAGGGCTAAGGTCGTCAGTATCGCGCCAGGAATCATTAGACTTTATTGCGGTCCTTGGCAGGAAAACAGCGTGCGCATCATCCGCCCAAAAACACGAAGCCCGCGCCAAGCGGCGCGGGCTTCGTGGATGCGTTGGGCTTGGGCTCACTCGCGGCGGCGCTGGCCGTCGCGCCAGCGTTCGCGACCGATGCGTTCGCCCCGCTCGTCGAAGTATTCCCAGCGGCCGTCCTTGAGGCCTTCCTTGTACTGTCCGGTTATCTGGACGGAGCCGCTCATGTGGAAGAACTGGGCGTCGCCGTCGAACCGGCCGTCCTTGTACTCGATTTCGACCTTGCGGGCGCCGTTCTCGAAGAACTCGCGGTAGATGCCCTGTATGACGTCGTCCTCGAAGTTCAGCTCGGCCTTGCGCGGGTTTTCGGGGCTGTCGTAGAAGAAGGTGGCCATGCCACTGATCTTTCCGTCCTGGTAGTTGACGCTGGCGTAGAGGTTGCCGCTGGGGTAGTAGCTGCGCCAGAGGCCGTCCGGCTCGCCCCTGTTGGCGCGTCCTTCGGCCAGGCGGCTGCCGCCGGGGCGGGTGAGGGTCTGCTCGCCACGGTCCTCGACGAGCATGTCGGGCAAGATCTTGAAGGCCAGGGAGTCGAACTCGGCGTTGAAGAGCCGCTCGGTGGCGTCGCCCTGGATGATTTCGAGCTGCTCCTCGAGGAAGGCCAGGGTGTCGTGGTCGGCGATGAAGGCCGTGGCGATGAGGTTGTTCTGGTTGGTGAGCTGGAATCCGACGCGGGCGAAGCTGAGCAGGAGCTCCTTGTTGGCCTGCATCTCGGCGCGGTCTTCGGGCGCGCTGTAATGCAGCATGTTTTCGTACATCTTTGTCATTTGGATGAACAGCGTTATGTTGGCCTTGGCGCTGAACTCGTTGCGGAAGCTGTCGAAGTTCTCGTTGTTGCGCAGGAACTTGCCCAGCACGTAGGCGTCGATGGCCTGCTTGAGGGAGTTGGCCGAGTTGCTGAAGACCACGAACTCGTCGATGTAGGTGAAGTAGGGCTTGTCCATGTCCTTGAAGAGCTTGCCGAACAGGAGCATGAACAGGCCCTTCTCGGTGTTGAGGTAGTTGATCTCGTGGTTCTGGTACAGCTCGGACTCGAAGCGCAGGGGCGAGCGGCGGCGGATGTGCTGGAGCAGCTCGTCGAGGCTCTCCTTGGCCAGGTCGATGTCGTTGGCGTGGATGTAGGCCAGCACGTCCTCCATGCGGGTGTCGGCCGAGGGCTGGAGCTTGACGAAGGCGAACTCGTTGCCGAACCAGCGGAAGAAGGCCTCGTCGAGGCTCAGGCCCAGGAGCCGCTCGGCGCGCTGGAGCGACTTGTCGTAGCCTTCGACCTCCTCGGCCCCGGCCTCGCTGGCGAACTGCTCGACCAGCCGCTTCTGGAGGGCGTAGTAGTCGGAGAAGCACATCGAGAAGTAGAGGGCCGTGTGGTCGGGCAGGATGCGGTAGGCCCTGGGCTCGGACGGGCTGGTCTCGAGCACGGCGTTGATGTAGGAGGGGATGCTGTCCAGGTTGGTGAATCCGGTGAAGCTCATGCGGTCCTCGACCAGGAAGAAGTCGAGGGCGGAGTAGGCCAGAGAACCTTCGAGCATGGTCGCCATTTCGGATTCCTCCTCCATGAACACCTTGTAGAAGTCGCCGAAGAGCTTGAAGTTGAAGTAGAAGGAGAAGAGCTTGTTGCCCGAGAGCTCGGCCTTGACCGACTGGAACTTCTCGTTTTTGTCCCAGTACTGCTGGTCCTTGATGTCGATGCAGTTCTGCAGGTGCTGGCGCTGGAACGAGCCCACGAGCAGGTTGTCGATGATGCTCAGGTAGATGACGAACTCCGGGTCTTCGGGGTCCACCAGCTCGATGACGGCCTGCCCCTGGTGCTCGGTGTGCCGGACCTCGTAGGGCGCCAGCCCGATAGCCTCGGTCAGCAGGTTCGAGACGGCGGCGGTTCCCTTGAGGTCCACCACGAAGATGAAGTCATAGTCGTTGCCCGGCACCATCTGCGCGGCCAGGAAGATGTCGCGGTCGGCGAGCAGCAGGCGGATGGGGGCGTTGTCCTTGAGCAGGGCGTCCACCTCCACCATGTAGCCGTTGATCTCCTCGAAGTCGGGAGCGCTCATCAGGTGGTGCCAGACGCGGCTGTCGCTGATGGTCGTCCAGGCCTCGCTCAAGTCGTTGGTCTCCACCACGAAGATGACCTCCTTGGGCATGATGGAAAAGGGCGACCGTTGGCCTTCGGACTGCGCGAAGTAGCGCGTGTAGAGGTAGAACCCGCCCAGGGCCAGGGCTACCAGCAGGACCAGGGCCAGCAAGATCCGAAAAAATGTTTTCATGCGTTCGCGTTTTTGAGTTGTCGTTGGTTTGTCTCGAGGGTAAAAATAAGCCCCCTGCCGACAATTCCAATGCCCTGGCCGCGAAAACCAGTTCTGCGGGCCCGCGTCCGGGGCGGCGCCCCGCGAATTTAGCCCAAGCACTTTCCGCACGATCGCTTGTCAGAGAAAATGTATATCTTAGAGGAGTCAATCCGCTAACCAACTAAAAAAGACTTACAAAAATGGACGCAAGCCAAACCGAAATGCTCCGCATCCGCGAAAGGTTCAAAGCCATCCGCGAGCAACTCTCACAGTACATGGCCGACCGCGACTTCCAGATGTCGAACGCCCAGATCTTCACCTTCCTCTCATTCGCCCCCACGGCCCTGGCCATCGCCAGCGACGGCCAGGTGGACGAGCAGGAGGTGCGCATCCTGGCCAAGATAGCCCGCAACATCACCGTTGACGACATGGTCAGCATGGACCTCTTCGAGATGCTCTCGCTCGTGCCCGAGCCCAACGAGCTCATGCTCAACGAGGAGTTCGACATGCGCGCCGGCGCCGAGCTGCTCTTCCTGAGCCGTAACCTGGCCAAGTACGAAGCCAGCTTCGTGGCCGCCACCAAGAAGCTCCTGGAGTTCGACACCAACCCCGAGAGCGACCGCTCCATGACCAAGGTGTTCGTCAACATGATGGAGTCGATGGTGGCCAACAACGCCAGCCGCAACAAGGAGGAAGAACTGGCCAAGCTCCAGGAGTTCCAGAAGAAGCTCGGCCTGGCCTGAGCCCGCCCCGCGCCCCCGCAAAAGCAGAAAGCCCGCCGATTCCGGTGGGCTTTCTGCTTTTGTGCGCCTTCGCGCCACTGGCGATCGGCTCAGCGCGCCTTCGAGCTGGCCGTCTGGCCCGTGCGCAGGAAGTCCGCCGGCGCCTGGCCGCCCATCTGTGTGTGGACCACCCCGCGGGTATCGGGGTTGATGAAGAAGAGCGTCGGGTAGGCCCGCACGCCGTACTCGCGCGCCAGGGCTGGGCCCTCGCCTTTTTCCATGTCCATCTTCACGTTCACGAAGTTCGCGTTGAAGTACTCGCCCACCTGCGCGTTGGTGAAGGTGTTGGCCGCCATCCACTTGCAAGGCCCACACCACTCGGCGTAAGCGTCCATGAAGACCAGCTTGTCCTCAGCCTTGGCCTTCGCGAGAGCCTCCGCAAAAGTGCCTTGGAAGAACTGGATGCCCGCGGCCTGGCCCTGCGCGAAGCTGTTTCCGGAAAGCAGGCCGAAGACGGCCACGAAGAAGACCCAACGAATTTTTTTCATTCTTTTGATGATTTTGGAGGTGGATGTTTGTGGTGCCGCGCACCGTGTGGGTTTTTTGGCGGACATCTTTCCAACTCCTCAATGATCATGCCCCAAAGCCTTAACAAATTCCCAATTCCATCAATTGCCGTAGGTTAAAACCTACGGCAATTGATATATTTGTCGCAGTAGGCTGAAGCCTGCTGCAATTGATGAAATTTGATAAATTTGCTGTCGCAGGTTAAAACTTGCGGTAATTTGATTTTTTTTGCCGCAGTAGGCTTCAACCTACCGCAAAGGCATCAACTGCCATCAATTGCCGTAGGCTTCAGCCTACGGCAAAAGTTCATCATTTGCCGTAGGCTTCAGCCTACGGCAAAAGTTCATCATTTGCCGTAGGCTTCAGCCTACAGAAAAAGATTCAGGAGCCTCATCAATTGCCGTAGGCTTCAGCCTACGGCAAAAGATTCAGGGGCTTCAGCCTACAGAAAAAGATTCAATGAAGCATCAAAACTCCATAAGCCATGTCCTACATCAAGATCTACGCTCATTTCGTCTGGTCAACCAAGCACAGGATTCCATTTTTGTCGGATGAGATTCGGCACGACGTCTTCGCGCACATCCGCGAGAATGCCCGGCAAAAGGAGATCTTTCTGGACTGCATAAACGGCTATACCGACCATGTGCATTGCCTGATTTCCCTGAATCCCAAACTTTCCCTCAGCGACACGGTGCGATTGCTGAAAGGCGAGTCAACACACTGGATCAACCAAAACGGATTGACAAGCGAGAAATTCGGCTGGCAGGACCAGTACTGGGCCGTCGGCGTCGGGGATGACAAGCTGGACATCGTGAGGAACTACATTTTCAAACAGGAACAACACCACGCGAAAGTGTCATTCCAAACCGAGTATGACAAGCTGCTGAAACGGTATGGCTTCGTTGCCGAAGGCTGAAGCCTGCGGCAATTGATTGCTTGCTGTCGCAGGCTGAAGCCTGCGGCAATTGATTCCTTGCTGTCCGCAGGCTGAAGCCTGCGGCAAGTGATTCCTTGCTGTCCGCAGGCTGAAGCCTGCGGCAAGTGATTTCTTGCTGTCCGCAGGCTGAAGCCTGCGGCAAGTGATTTCTTGCTGTCCGCAGGCTGAAGCCTGCGGCAATTGATTTCTTGCTGTCCGCAGGCTGAAGCCTGCGGCAATTGATTCCTTGCTGTCCGCAGGCTGAAGCCTGCGGCAATTGATTCCTTGCTGTCCGCAGGCTGAAGCCTGCGGCAATTGACTCTAGCTGTCCGACAAGAGGAGTAATCAATTGCCGTAGGCTTCAGCCTACGGCTCATCATTTGCAGTTGATGAGCTTATTGCCTGCTTGAAAGGATATTCCAGCGCTGGCGCAAGCCGATGAAGAACAGGCTTTTGCTGATCATGACGAACGATGGCCGCGTGGGCCTGAACAGGGCTGGGGCGAGGTAGCCCGCCACGGCGTAGGCCGCCAGGGTCGCCCAGGAGGCGCCGATGATGCCGCTGGTCGGGATGAGCAGCCAGTTCAGCGCCACGTTGACGACGGCTCCGATCGAGATGTAGTAGAGCGTGAAGCGCGTCAGGTCCTCGGCTACGATCCATTTGCCGCGGGCCACGCCCAGGGCCGTGAAGACGCCCGCCCAGACGTGGATGCGCAGGACGGCCGCCGCGCCCTCGTAGCCCGGCCCGTAGAGCCAGGGCACCAGCCAGTCTGCCGCCAGGCCCATCGCCACGGCGACGCCCAGCGACATCCAGTAGAGCAGGTCGTAGAGCCGCAGCATCCGCCGCTCGTACAGGCCCAGGTCCTTGGCCCGCGTGGCGATGATGGCCGGGAAGAGCGAGTTGGCCAGGACGGCCGGCACGAAGTACCAGGCCTCGCTCAGCCGCACCGCGGCGGCGTAGCGCCCCACTTCCACCTTGCCCAGCATCTCCATGAGCATCAACTGGTCGATCTTCATATAGACCGAGATGAAGGCGCCCGAGAGCATCATCGGCACCGAGGTGCGCAGCATCAGCCGGGCCTGCTCGGCCGAGAAGCGCGTCCGCGAGAAGCGCCCGAGCCGGGCGCGGTAGATCCACGCGAAGCCCCCCGCCAGCAGCACCTGCTCCACCAGCAGCGTGCCCACGAACCAGGCCAGCGGGGCGTCCAGCACGATGAGCGCCACCTTGAGCAGGCTGGCGCCCAACATGCTGGCTGAGTACGCGTAGGTGGCGTGCTTGGCCTCCACTCGCGCCTGGAGCTCCGACTCCACGCTCAGCAGCGGCTGCAACAGCAAGGAGCTGGAAACCAGCACCACCAGGGCTTCCACCAGGGGCGGCTGCTCCACCCAGAGCAGGCTGGCCGCCACCAGGGCCATGGCCCCGGCGCCCCCCGCGAGCCGCAGCCGCATGGCCGTGCCCATGATTTCCTCGCGCCGCTCGGGTCGGAGCACCAGCTCGCGCACCAGCACCTCGTTCATGCCCAGGCCGGCCAGGGCCGCGAACATCCAGACGTAGCTCTGCACGTAGTTCAGCACCCCGAAGCCGTCGGGGCCCAGGTGCCGGGCCACCCAGACCGTGCCCACCAGCAGGTTGACGGTCAGGCGGAGCACCTTCTCGGCCATCATCCAGCCCGTGTTGCCCAGGTAGCGCGCCGCCCCGCGGGGGGCAAGGGCCCGCAGCCGATCGCCCAGCCTGCTCATCCGGCGAACAGCTCGCGGAAGGCGTCCTCCACCTTGGCGCAGAAGACCAGCTCGATGCCCGGCGGCGGCTCCTCGAGGCCCTTGGCGTTGTACTTCGACAGGAAGATGCGCCGGAATCCGAGCTTGCGCGCCTCCTTGACGCGCTGCTCCACCCGGTTCACGGGCCGGATCTCGCCCGAGAGGCCCACCTCGCCCGCGAAGCAGGCGTGCCGCGGCAGGGCCAGGTCCAGGTCCGACGAGAGGATCGAGCAGACCACGGCCAGGTCGTTGGCCGGGTCGCTGGTGCGGATGCCCCCGGCGATGTTCAGGAAAACGTCCTTGCTGGCCAGCTTGAAGCCCGCCCGCTTTTCGAGCACGGCCAGCAGCATCGACAGCCGCCGCAGGTCGAAGCCGGTGGCGCTGCGCTGCGGGGTTCCGTAGGCCGCCGTGCCCACCAGCGCCTGTATCTCGATCAGGAAAGGGCGCATCCCCTCGAGGCTGGCCGCTACGGCCACGCCCGAGAGGTTCTCGTCGCGCTGCGAGAGCAGCAGCTCCGAGGGGTTGGGCACTTCGCGGAGGCCTTGGCCCGACATCTCGAAGATGCCCAGCTCGGCCGTCGAGCCGAAGCGGTTCTTGGTCGCGCGCAAGACCCTGTAAACGTGCTGGTTGTCGCCTTCGAACTGCAAGACCACGTCCACCATGTGCTCGAGCACCTTGGGCCCCGCCAGCCCGCCCTCCTTGTTGATGTGGCCGATCAGCAGCACCGGCAGGTGGGTGCCCTTGGCCAGGCGCATGAGCTGGCTGGCGCATTCGCGTATCTGGGAGATGGAGCCGGGCGTGGCCTCGAGGCTCTGCGTCTGGAGGGTCTGTATCGAATCGACCACCAGCAGGTCGGGGCGGACGGTGTGGGCGTGGTGCAGCACCTTTTCGAGCGAGTTCTCGCTCAGGATGAGGCAGCCCTGGCCCTTCTGGGGCAGGCGCTCGGCCCGGAGCTTGATCTGCCGAGGGCTTTCCTCGCCCGAGACGTAGAGCGTGCGCAGGGCGCCCAGGCCCAGGGCCAGTTGGAGCACCAGGGTCGATTTGCCGATGCCGGGCTCGCCGCCGAGCAGGATCATCGAGCCGGGCACCAGGCCGCCGCCCAGCACGCGGTTGAGCTCCTGGTTGCGGGTGTCCAGCCGGGGCAGGTCCTGGTCGGGGATCTCGTCGAGCGGCAGGGGCTTGTCGCCCAGGGGCGGGCCGGGCGCGACGAAGGTCAGGGCCGCGAGGTCCTTGTCGCGGAGCTCGACTTCTTCCTCGAAGCTGTTCCACTCGCCGCAGGCGGTGCATTTGCCTACCCATTTCGGGGATTTGTTACCGCAGTTCTGACAGACGAAAACGTTCTTAGCCTTAGCCACTTTCAGCGGGTTTTGTTGATGATGTTGGTGGTCGAGTAGCCCTGGGTCAGGTCAACGGTGCGGACCTGGCCTCCCCAGGAGAGCACCTCCTTGGCCCCGACGATGTCCTCGACGCGGTAGTCGGCGCCCTTGACCAGCACGTCGGGGCGCAGGGCCAGGATCAGCTCCAGCGGGGTGTCCTGGCCGAAGACGACCACTCGGCTGACCCAGTGCAGCGAGGCCAGGACGATGGCCCGGGCCCGCTCGTCCTGCACGGGCCGCCCGGGGCCCTTGAGCCGCCGCACCGAGTCGTCCGAGTTCAGGCCCACGACAAGGTGGTCGGCCATTTCGGCGGCGCGGGCCAGGTATTCGACGTGGCCCCGGTGGAGGATGTCGAAGCAGCCGTTGCTGAAGGCCACCCGCTGCCCGCGCAGGCGCCAGGCCGAGGTCGTGGCCTCCAAGGCCTCCCAGCCGATGATCTTGGATTCGATGAACGCGAGTTTGTCCATGTGCTTGTGTTTTTTGCTTGCTGGCCAAAGATAAGTACCTCATCCGGATGCCAGGCAAGAAATCCGGAAAATGACGGACAATGCCTGCCATTTCAGTTGTCCATAGGCAATCTTTCGCGGCGGGGGTTCATTCGGGTTTTCCAACCCATGAAATAAAGCCAATGTGGATGAGCGCGATAGGAGAGCTTTGCAACCGGTCAAAGCCCAAGATGGTTGGGGCCCCGGTTGCCATTTGTCCTTTGTAACCAAGGCGATGGAGGTTGACAAACAGCAAGAATTATCATTTTTTCACAATTGCCCCAAAATTGCTATCTTGCTCCGAAATTCGGCAGAAAGCGAGGGCCATCCCGGCCTCGCCTTGGCGAAAAACCTCGAATTTCCATGCCACAAGCGACTTTGCTTATCGTTGACGATGAACCGTCCAATCTGGAGGCCATCCTGGAGATCATCGAGGCCTCCGAAGAGCAGTACGACGTGCTCCAGGCCCTCGACGCGCGCCGGGCCCTGGAAATCATGCGGATACGAAAGCCCGACCTGGTCATCACCGATTGGGAGATGCCCTACATGTCGGGCATCGAGTTCATCCAGCGGCTCAAGCAGGACCCCAGCACCTGCGACCTGCCCGTGATCATGTGCTCGGGCGTGATGACCACTTCGGCCAACCTCAAGACGGCCCTTTCCGCCGGGGCCTCCGACTTCATCCGCAAGCCCATCGACGAGGTGGAGCTGTTGGCACGGGTCAGCTCGATGCTGCAACTGGCCTTCTCGCTGCGCCGGAGCAAGCGGCAGAAGAGCGAGATCGAGGAGGCCTACGCCTCGGTCAAGCTCCTGGGCGAGATTGGCCGCGAGATCACCACCAAGCTCAAGACCCAGCAGATTGTCGAGACCGTTTACAGGCACATCAACAGCCTGATCGAGTCTGACATGTTCGCCCTGGCCCTGCACGAGCCCGCAGAGGGGCGGCTGAGGCTGATGAACATCGTCGAGCATGGCCGCTCGCTCGGGCAGATGAGCATCGGGGTGGACAGCGCCGACAGCTTCTACGCCCTGTGCTTCCGCGAGAACCGGGGCATCCACCTGGCCGACTTCGCCCAGAGGGACGGCCTCATCCCCAACTCGAAGCACGTGGGAAACCCCATGCCGACCTTGTTCTACCACCCGCTCAGCATCGGCGACAAGTGCCTGGGCGTCATTTCGTTGCAGCGGAGCCGCCCGGGAGGCTTCTCGCCCTACCAGGTGGACATGGTCAGCAATTTGGCCAACTACGCGGCAGTGGCCCTCGACAACGCCGCCGCCTACGAGAAGATCGAGCAACAGCGCCAGCTCCTCGCGGAGACCAATGCCACCAAGGACCAGATCTTCTCCATCATCGGGCACGACCTCCGCGCCCCGGTGGGCAACCTGGAGACCATCATCCAGTTGTTGCAGCATGGCTCGCTCGACGAGCGACAGGTCAAGGTCATCCTCTCGACGGCCGGAAGGAGCGCCCGCTCGGCCTACAGCCTGCTCGAGAACCTGCTCCTCTGGGCCCGTAGCCAACAGAACAACATCAACTTTTCGCCCGCGCGCCATGACCTTTACGAGCTTGCGCGGACCAACTTCGACATCGTCATGGCCACGGCCCAGAGCAAGCAGGTGGTGCTGCGCAACCTCTTGTTGGCCAAGACCGAAGCCTTTTTCGACTACAACCTCGTCTCCACCACCTTGCGCAACCTGCTTTCCAACGCCGTCAAGTTCACCCCGCCGGGCGGCAGCGTCTTCGTCTTGGCCGAGTCCGATGGCCATTGGATCAAGGTCAGCGTGCGCGACACCGGGGTGGGCATGAAAAAGGAGGAGCTGGACAAGATCTTCGTCAAGGGCGAGCACCATTCCACCTACGGCACGGAGCACGAAAAGGGTTCGGGCCTGGGCCTGAAGCTCTGCATCGACTTCGTCCGCCGCAACGGGGGACGGCTCGAGGCCCAGTCCGAGCCTGGCCACGGCAGCGTGTTTTCCTTCACCTTGCCCCTGGCCCCGCACGCCTAGCGCGGCCGCGCCCGTTTCAGGGCCAGAGGTACTTGTCGAGCAGCGGCCTAAGCCCCAACAGCGTGAAGGGCTTGGCCAGGAAGGCGTTGAAGCCCAGCTCGCGGTAGTCGTCGCGGTACTCGGCGAAGGCCGTGTGCGCCACCATCGGCAGGTTGGGCCGGCTCTTCCTGATCCGCTTGGCCGCCTCCTCGCCCGAGAGGATGGGCATCTTCAGGTCCATGAGCACCAGGTCGAACTCCTGCGCGCAGGCCAGCTCCACGGCGCTCGCCCCGTTGGTGGCGTGGGTGACCTCGATGGGCAGGTCGGCCACCAGCTCGTTGATGTACAGGAAGTTGAGCGGTTCATCCTCCACAATCAGGAGCCGCTTCATCGGCTTCTTTTCGCCTTCGGAAGGGGTCGTTGGCGGCTCGGGGGAGGGCGTGGCGCTTTGCTGGCCCTGGCCATCGGCCAGCAGGCGCGAAAGCTCGAAGCGGAAGGCGAAGCGCGTGCCCCGGCCCGGCTCGGAGTCGAGCTCGAGTTGGCCGCCCAGGGCCTTGAGGGCGCCCAGCGCGATGGACAGGCCCAGGCCCATGCCCCCGAAGTACTGGTGGATGCTCTCGTCGGCCTGGCTGAAGCTCTTGAAGATGGTCTCCTGCTTTTCCTTCGCGATGCCCAGCCCTGTGTCTTCGACCGAGAAGACCAGTTGCCCCCCCTCGAGCGCGCAGCCCAGCCGGACCGTGCCCGAAGGGGTGAACTTGAAGGCGTTGTCGAGCAGCACCGACAGGATCTGCCGGAGAAGTTGCCTGTCGGTGTTGATGCGCAGGTCTTCGCAGGCGGGGTCGAAGGTCTCCTCCAGCAGGGTCTCCGGGGCGTCGCGGCGCAGCGAGCGGGTCTCCTGGGCCAGCTCCTGGATGAGGTCCTTGAGCGGGAAGCGCGAGGCCTTGGGCATGAGCAGGCCGGCCTCGATCTTGGAGACCACGAGCACGTCCTCGAGCACGTTGAGGAGCTGCTTGGTGGACCGGGCGATGTTGTCGATGAAGTCGCCGGTCCGGGGATGCCTGGGCCCTCGGCGCTCCAGCAGGTCGGCAAAGCCGAGGATGGAGTTCATCGGGGTGCGCACCTCGTGCGAGATGATGCGCAGGAAGGCCGATTTCAGGCGGTCGCTCTCCTCGGCCCGTTCCTTGGCGTGGAGCAGCTCGCGCTGGGCGGCCCGCTCGGTGGTGGTTTCGACGGACATGAGTATCACGTCGTTGTCGCCCCCAGGGCTGGCGATGGGCGTGTAGGTGAAATCGAAGAAGCGGATGCCTTCGGGCGTGGCGAGCTCGCGTGTGGTCGTGATGACCTCTCCCGCGAGGCATTGGGCGAAGTGGCTCAGGAAATCGGCGGCGTGATGCGGGGCGATGTAGGGCAGGAGGTCCTGGCCTGCTTCTGGGCATTCGTCGAAAACGCGGATGAAGTACTCCCGGGCTGTCGTGTTGAAAATCTTGATGCGGCGCTGGCTGTCCATCAGGAGCATCACCTTCTGCACGTTTTCGAATATGGCCATCACGTTGGCGTTGCCCAGCTCGATTTGCCGCTTCTGCTCCTCGTGCTGGGTAACGTCCAGGATGCGGAACAGCCACATGGGCCTGGCTTCTTGCTCGAAATCCTGCTTCTTGATCCGAAGCGACAATCTTGCGCCCGCGGGCGACAGCGCCTCGAGTTCGGCCGTCTGCCCAGAGGCCATGCCCAGCACCGGGTCGAGTCCCCATTTTTGGAAGGGCAGCATGGCGTCCTGCCAGCCATCGGCCCTGCTTCCGAAGAATTTGCAGAAGCGCTTGTTCGCCTTGATGATGCGCCCGCTGGTGTCGGTTAGGGCCAGAGCCTTCGCGGAGCCCTCCCATACCATTGCGAACAAGGCCGGGTTTTCGAAGAAGTCGTCCATGCTTTCGTGTTTTCTTTGCCCCGCGAAGATAGGAGAAGTCTTTAAGAAATCTTAAAATAAAAGACCGTGGAGTCTTAATTTTTTCTTTCTTCCTTATCTCGGGATCGGGGACATGCGGGGAGGCTGGCCAAGGCTCGGTTTCCGGTCTTTCCAGCATCCGCGGGACGCGGGGTGCTATTGGGCGGTGGCCAGCAGCAGGCCTGCCTTCTCGAAGACCTGGCGGGTCTGTCCCTGGAAGGGCTTGACCTGGAAGAGCGGCAGGTCGGGCAGGTCGCGCAGGCGGTCGAGCGAGCTGAGGAAGAGCTGGGCCATCATGTCCATGGCCTCGGCGTTGGGCAGGGTGCGGAAGCGCTCGAAGTCGAGGTGGATGTGCATCTCCAGCCGGCCTCCTTCGGGGCTTTCCTCGTAGATGAAGTCCTCGTCGTGCCAGAGCCGGAGCTTCTGGTCGAGGGCGATGTAGGTGAAATGGATCTGGCTGACATGGTCCGAGAAGTCGGAGAGCCTGGGGCCTTGCTCGTTGAGCAGCTTCTCGAGGGTCTTCCTCATCTCGACCACGCGGGTGGCCGTCCCGTCTTGGGCGGCGGAGTTGAACTTGTATTGCTCCATGCGATTCGGCGTCTGAAGGTTTTGCCTGGGTTAGGAACTGGCCAGCCGCGGGCGGAGGCTGGCGAGCTCCAGCCGCAGGGCCTCGATGGTGTGCATGAGCTGCTTGCGCTCGGTGGCCCAGGCCTGGTCGGGGTGGGCCAGCTCGATGTCTTGGGGCGAGATGGAGTCGGCGTCCTCCTTCATCTCCAGGAGCATCTTGTGCAGCTTCTGGTTCTGGGCTTGCAGCAGGGCCATGTCCTTGCGGGCCTGCTCGAGCTCGGCCAGCAGGCGTGCGCTGACCTGCCTTTCCTTGTTGAGCTCGCCCTGGACCTCGGCCTTTTCGATCTGCAGGGCGGCCAGCTTGTGGTCTCCCTTGAATCCGCCGGCCATGTCGTAGAGGCGCATCTCCTTGACCAGCTCGGGCAGCTTGAAGACGAAGTCGCCCCGGTGCGGCCCGTTGAAGAGGTACTTCTTCTCGAGGGTCTCGCCCGACATGTGCTCCAGGGTGATGTCCAGGCTCCGTTGCAGCCCTTCGCGCCGTTCGGAAAGCGAGGAGCCCCGCAGGGCGATGTCTCCCACGCGGACCGTCGCGGGCTTGCCGCCGGGGCCGAAGAAGTGGTATTGCCGGGGAGCGTACTCGGCTCCCATGTGGCCCATGAAATCCTCGGGCCGGACGGAGACGTCCACCCGGTAGAGCAGCGGCGTTGGGTTGGGGGCCACGCCCGTGAGCTTGGACCACTGCACCTGGAGGTCCTCGTAGATGAAATAGCTGTCGGTGGGCAGGGACATAAGCGGAAAGATTTAGGGTTGGCGGATGGCGTGAAGATACGAAAAAACGCACGAAAGCCCGCCGCGGGGGCAGGGCTTTCGCAAAATCCTTGGGCATTCGCCCAGACTGGCGCGGCCGTCGAGCCGACTGGGCTCAGGGCTTGAGCACGGTGGTGTGCAGGGCCTCGCGCCGTACCACGTCCAGGTCGAACCAGTCGGGGTGGAACTGGTTGTTGGCGTAGCGCTCGGTCTGGTCGCAGTAGTGCGGGCTGGCGGGGATGCCGGAGGTGCCCGTGGGCAGGATGGTCTGCGAGAGGTTCCAGTCGGAAGTGGTGTAGATGTGCCGGTGCGAGGCCCCGTGCGTCACGGTGAAGCTGCTGTCCGTCAGCGGGAAGGCGTAGGGGTTGACGGTGTGGAAGCTGCCCCCGACGGGGAAGGCCTCGGAGTTGAGGCGGAAGATGGCCGCCAGGGCGCGAACCTTGCCCATGGGGTGGCGCAGTTGGAGCTGGTGCAGCTCGCCCCACTGCCAGTCGGCGGGCTCCTTGCCCAGGCGCTCGTCGAGCTGCGCGACCGTTGCCTCGAAGACTTGGGGCACCCAGTCTTTGAGCTCCTCGCGCTGGGCGGTGCCGTTCCGGTCGAACCAGGGCGAGCCGGGGTTGGCGGTGCTCTGGGCGAACAGGTTGCGCACCAGGATCTTGAAGCCCAGCAGCTCGCGGGCCAGCTCGTCGTCGAGGTGCTCGCGGGCCATTTCGGTGACGAAGTTCAGGAAGAACAGCTCGGTGATGGCCGCGGGCGCCGACTCGGCCCCGGTGTGCCCGTCCCAGCTTTTGACCAGGGCGTAGGCGTCGGCGGCCTGCGGCCCGAGCTGGGCCGGGTTGCAGTACTCGACGATCAGGTCGCGGAGCTCGAGCGAGAAGGGCGAGTTGTGGTCTGCCAGCATGGCCTTGAAGTCCTCGACGCTGAGCTTGTCCTTGGCCTCGAGCATCTGGCGGATGCGGTCGATCCGGTAGGGCAGGTCGAACCAGTGGCTGATGTGGTGCGGGTAGTCGGGGCCCACGGTGCGGTTGTTGGCCGAGGCCACGTAGCCGCGGGGCGGGTTGTACTCGAAGGGCTGCTCCTCGAAGGGGACGACGCCTTTCCAGTCGTAGCGGTCGGTCTGGCCGGGCAGGATGGCCATGCCGTCGCCCTCGCGCAGGGGGATGCCGGCGGCGCATTGCAGGCCGATGTTGCCGCGGTTGTCGGCATAGACCACGTTCTGGCTGACGGCGCGGAAGGTGCGCAGGGCCTCGCGGAACTCGTTCCAGTCGCGGGCGCGGTTGAGCAGATAGACCGAGCGGAACTCGTTGCTGGGCTGGTTGCCCATCCAGCGCATCGAGATGACCTTGTCGGTTACGCCGTGCAGCTCCGAGACCACGGGACCGCGGTGCGTGAAGCGCAGCTCCTTGAGCACCACTTCGCCCTCCTGGGTGGCGATGGCCTCCGTGCGGACCATGAAGTCCACCCACTGGCCGTTGAAGAGGTACTGGCCGGGGTTTTCGGGGTTGACGGTCTCCTGGTAGAAGTCCAGGTCGTCGATCATCACGTTGGTCATGCCCCAGGCGATGTCCTGGTTGTGCCCGGCCACGATGAGGGGCTGGCCCGGCAAGGCCACGCCCGTAACGTTGACCTTGCCCTCGACGTACTGGTGCATGGGGTACCAGATGCCCGGCGCGAAGAGGCCCAGGTGCATGTCGTTCGAGAGGATGGGCATTCCGTCCTGGCTCTTGGCCCCGGAGACTGCCCAGTTGTTGCTGCCGTTGAAGATGCCCAGGCCCAGCTCCTCGATGGGGCGACTGTCGCGTTCGAGGTCTTCGCGCAGGCCCAGCTCCCCGGTGCGGAAGTCGCGGAATGAGGCCACGGTCTGGCGGTCGAGGTCGGGCACGAGCTCGGCCAGCATGGCCGTGTCCACCTGCTGGGCGATCTTGTGCAGGAGCACCTCGGCGTCCCAGGCGGAGTTCAGGTCCCAGGCCATGTAGCCCACGAGGTTGACCGAGTGCTCAGGCTTCCAGTGCTCGGGCTCGTAGCCCAGGAGGGCGAACTCGGGCGGCAGGCGGTCGGCGTTCTGGTCGATGTAGGCGTTGACGCCTTGGCAGTAGGCGTCGAGCGCGGCCACGATGCTCGGGTCGGTCTGGGCGATGACGCCCTTGGATTTCTCCTCGATGCGCAAGGCCCTCATCAGCAGGTCGGTGCTGACCATGTCCTTGCCGAAGATCTGCGAGAGCCTGCCTTGTGTGACGCGGCGGAGCAGGTCCATTTGCCAGAGGCGGTCCTGGGCCATGACGTAGCCCACGGCGCGGTAGAGGTCGGCCTCGTTCTGGGCGTGGATGTGCGGGATGCCTTCGGCGTCGCGGTAAACGCGCACTTCCTGGTCGAGGATGGGCAGCGCCAGGGTGGCGTCGAGGTCGGGCAAGGCGCGGCGTGCCAGGTGCCGGACCAGGAAGATGCCGGCCACGGAGGCTAGGAGCAGCAGGGCCAGCAAGCCGAGAAGGACATGCTTGAGGGTCTTCATGGGGATATGTTAGGTTTTTTTTGGGGTGGGTCAGGAGGATTCCAGGCCTTATGGCTTGCGGGCCTTCTTGGTGGCTTTTCGGGCCACGCGTTTTTTGTGCAGCACCTCTTGCTTGTCGGCCTCCTCCATCAGCGATTTCCAGTCGCTGTCGGGCTGTTCCGAGAAGTCGAGCGTGGCGCGGTAGTCGTCTTGGTGGATGTCGAGCACCACGATGTCCTTGCCCAGGAACGACTGGATGATCTCGAGGGTGGGCTTCTCCTCGGGGCTGCAGAACGTCACGGCCTTGCCGTGGGCCTGCCCGCGGCCGGTCCGTCCGACGCGGTGGACGTAGTTCTCGGGCAGGTCGGGCAGGTCGTAGTTGATGACCAGCTCGACGTTGGGGATGTCGATGCCGCGGGCGCTGATGTCGGTGGCCACGAGCAGCCGGGCCTCGCCCGAGCGGAACAGGGCCATGACGCGCTCGCGCTCGGCCTGCTCGATGTCGCTGTGCAGGGTCAGGGCGCTGATTTCGACGCGCTCCATGGCGGCCTTGACCCGCTCGGCCCGCACCTTGGTGCGGGTGAAGACCAGCACCTTGCTCTCGGGGTGGGTCTTGAGCACGCGCTCCAGGAAGAAGCGCTTGTGGTCCATCTCGATGAAGGCCACGGCGTGGTCCACGTTCTTCGAGACGGGATCCTTCGGCGAGATCTGGATGCGGATGGGCTTGGAGACCAGCGAGTAGGCCAGGTCTTTGATTTCCTCGTCGATGGTGGCCGAAAAGAAGAGCGTCTGCCGCTTGCGGGGCAGGTGCCGCAGCAGGTCGCGGATGTCCTTGTAGAAGCCCTTGGCCAGCATGTGGTCGGCCTCGTCGAGCACGAGCACCTCCACGCGGTCGAGCCGCAGGTGGCCCTGGCTCACCAGGTCGAAGACCCGGCCGGGGGTGGCCACCACCACATCGACGCCCTCGCGGAGCTGGTCGATCTGGGCGTCCTGCTCCACGCCGCCATGCACGGCCAGGCAGTCCACCCGGGTGTTCTTGGCGAAGTCCTCGAAGACGCCCGCGACCTGTTGGGCCAGCTCGTGCGTGGGGGTCATGACCAGGCAGCGCACCGCGTCGGAGCGCGACTGCTTCTTGCGCAGGTCCAGCAGGTGGACCAGCGGGATGGCGAAGGCCGCCGTCTTGCCCGTGCCCGTCTGCGCCACGGCCAGCACGTCCTCGCCCGCCAGGATGTGCGGGATGGCCTTGAACTGGATGTCCGTCGGGCGGCGGAATCCTTTCAGGGCCAGGTTTTTCTTGATGCCTTCGTGTATCGGGTACTGCTCGAATTTCATGGGTTGACAGGTTTTGGGCAAAGATAGCCCTAAACTGGCCTTTCTGTCTGCCTTTTGCCAAAAATAGCGTCGGGCCACGACCCGATGGCATAGCATTTCCCAAAATAACAAGCCCGCCAACGGGGAACGCTTTCCCCGCGGCGGGCTGACCAAAAGCATACACAGAAAAATCTTCGCCGGGGCGTAGAGCTTGCGGCTTGTCGCGAAGGCGGCCTTGGCGCTGGGCCGAGGGGCAAGTTCTTTGGCGCGGCGAGTTGGGGGGCGTCGCACCTTGGTTTGCTGCGGGCAAAAATCGCAGTCGCCCGCAGATTAGCCGGGTGGATCTCACCAAAGGCCGCTTTGGCTTCGCCCAATCGGCCCTTGGCTTTGTGAAACCCGCAGGCCCGTCGGACGAAGCGGGGCATTCCGGGCTCGAAAATCATCACTTGGTCGCCAATTCGGATGTTTTTCGGAAATTAGCGGCGGCATTTTTCCCTGCCCAAAAATCCTGACCATGGAAAACCAAAAACGACCGCGAACGCCCTGGCGCTGGATGGCGCCGCTTCTGCCCGCGCTTCTGCTGCTGGCCTTGGCCTTCGCCCCTGGCCTGGCCCCGCGGCGGGTGGCCCTCGACATGAAGAGCGAGAGGCTGGCCAACGGCATGGTGGCCCGCGTCGAGGCCCGGCTCTTCTTCGACCTGGTCAAGAAGCGCATGGTCGGCCATTACACCTACCCCCGCGAGTACGTCTATCTCTCGGACGAGTTCGGACAGGTGCAGATCTACTTCCCCTCGGCGAACCAGGTCAGCCGCCAGAGCTCGCCCATGTTCTCGTCCAAAAGCCACCCGGTCTTCTACTTCCTGAGCGGCCAGACCTACGACATGGGCCTCAAGGACCTGGGCTTCACCCTGCTGGAGAGCCGCCGCGAGGGCGCGCTGCAAGTGGTGCGCTGGCTGGCCCCGGCGCGCCTGCAAGACCAGTTGCAGTGGGTGGAGCTGGTCCACCAGGACAACCTGCCGATCTACATGGGCTACCTTGCCCTGGACGGCTCGGCCCTGAAGAAGGTCTATTTCACGCGCTACCACCGCGCCCCGGGCGTCCTGCCTTTCCCCACACGGATAACCGAGGTGGAGTACGGCCAGGGCACCGACAGCGTGGTCAACCGCTTCGCCTTCGAGAACCCGCTCTTCGACGCCGCGGCCCAAAGCCCTTACTTCGACTTCGCCATTCCCGCCGATGCCAAGAGCCTGGACTGACCTGAGGCGCCTGGCCCTGGCGCTTGCGCTGGCGTTCTGGGCCTCGCTGGCCGCAGCGCAGCCGCCCGACCCGGCCCGGGCCTGGCTGGCAGAGTCGCGCTTCGAGCGGGCCGAGTTCGCCCCCAGGCAGCTGCGCTTCGGCTTCTCGGAGCGCCAGGGCTGGCGCCGCTGGAACCCGGCCTCGCTGGCGCTGGGCGCCGCCCTGTGGGTCTATCAGCGCCACCTGAGCCAGCAGTTCTTCGCCGACTGCCTCTTCGTGCCCTCATGCTCGGCCTACAGCCAGGAGCTCATCCGGCGGCATGGCCTGCCCAAGGGCGTCCTGGCCACGGCCGACCGCCTGACCCGCTGCAACCGCGTGGCCGCCGCCGGGATGCCCCGCTGGCGGTTCGACCCCCGCGACGGCAAGATCCGCGAGTCGGTCGAAAAGTACACCCGCCAGCCCTGAGCGGGCCCAGGCCTTGCCTTGTCGGCAAAACTTCTTACATTCGTGGTCCCATATCGAAAAATCTTTCCTTCCATGAAAGAAAATCCCCAAGCGGAACCCGCTGACGACAAGCGGAACAACTTCATCGAGACCATCATCGAGGAAGATCTCAAAAACGGCAAGAACGGCGGCGCGATCCAGACCCGGTTCCCGCCCGAACCCAACGGATACCTGCACATCGGCCACGCCAAGTCCATCGTGCTCAACTTCACCATGGCCCGCAAGTTCGGCGGAAAATGCAACCTCCGCTTCGACGACACCAACCCGGTCAAGGAGGAGGAGCGCTACGTCCAGTCCATCCAGGAGGACGTCCGCTGGCTCGGATTCGAGTGGGACGGCCCCGTGCGCTACGCCTCCGACTACTTCGAGGAGCTCTACCAGTTTGCCCTGCGCCTGATCCAGGCCGACAAGGCCTACGTCTGCGAGCTGACCGCCGAGCAGGTGAGCGAGTACCGCGGCGTGCCCACCCGCCCCGGCAAGCCCAGCCCCTGGCGCGACAGGCCCATCGCCGAGAGCCTCGAGATCTTCCACAAGATGCGCAAAGGCCACTACCCCGAGGGCCAGTACCTTCTGCGGGCCAAGATCGACATGGCATCGCCCAACATGCACATGCGCGACCCCATCCTCTACCGCATCCGGCACGCCGAGCACCACCGGACCGGAAGCGAGTGGTGCATCTACCCCATGTACGACTTCGCCCACGGCCAGGGCGACTACTTCGAGGGCGTTACCCACTCGCTTTGCACCCTCGAGTTCGAGGTACACCGCCCGCTCTACGACTGGTTCCTCGACAACCTGGCCGAGCCGGGTCGCCCGAGGCCCCAGCAGATCGAGTTCGCCCGGCTGAACATGAGCTACACCGTCATGAGCAAGCGCAAGCTGCTCGAGCTGGTCGAGACCAAGGTCGTCACCGGATGGGACGACCCGCGGATGCCGACCCTCTCGGGCATGCGCAACCGCGGCTACCCGCCCGAGGCCATCCGCGCCTTCGTCGAGCGCATCGGCGTGGCCCGCCGCGAGAACGTCATCGACCTCAGCCTGCTCGAGTTCTTCGTCCGCGAGCACCTCAACAAGACCGCGCCCCGCTACATGGCCGTGCTCCATCCCCTCAAGGTCGTGCTGACCAACTACCCGCCCACGCAGGCCCACATCTACCCGGCCATCCTCAACCCCGAGGACCCCAGCGCCGGAGAGCGCCTGCTCGACTTCTCCCGCGAGCTTTACATCGACCGGGACGACTTCATGGAGAACCCGCCGAAGGACTACTTCCGCCTGGCCCCGGGTGCCGAGGTGCGTCTGCGCTACGGCTACTACATCACTTGCCAGGAGGTCGTCAAGGACGCCGAGGGAAATGTCGTGGAGCTGCGCTGCACCTACGACCCCGACAGCTTCGGCGGGACGACCGCCGACGGCCGCAAGGTCAAGGGTACCATCCAGTGGGTGAACGCCAAGCGCGCGCGCCCGGCCACCATCCGCCTCTTCGACAGGCTGTTCAACGACCCAACGCCGGATGGCCACAAAGACCGGGACTTCAAGGAGTTCCTCAACCCCGACTCTCTGAAGTACCTCCACAATTGCCTGGTGGAGCCCGCGGTGGCCAAGCTGCCCAGGTTCACGCACTTCCAGCTTGAGCGCGTGGGCTACTTCTTCACCACGGCGAGCCACCGCGCGGACGAAATCCACCTCGACCGCACGTCCACGCTCCGCGACTCCTGGGCCAAGCAGAAGAAGTCCTAGGATTTCGATGCCCCGCGCCCGCACAGCCCCCGAAGGTCCTGCCTTCGGGGGCTGTTGGCTTCAAGGGGCGGGCAATCGTGGCAATCTTTTTGAACAAGAGGGGGAAACCCTCCCGCTTATGAACCTTCCGCAAGCCCGACGGGCCGCCCGCCTGGCGCTCCTGGCCCTGGCCTTCGTGCTGGGGACGATGCCCGCCAAGGCCCAGCAAATCAGCCTCGACCAAGGCTCGACAACCCTTTCCGGCAAGGCCGAGACCCATGCCGGAGACACCCTGGTCTTCTACGCCCAAGGCACCTTCGAGCCCAGGGGGCGCCAGGTGCTCGGCCGCGCCGTCGTCGGGGCCGATGGCGGCTTCGCCCTGACCTGCGAGCTCCGACAGACCACCGTGGCCTACCTCGACCTCGGGCCGTTCCTCGGCCGGGTCGTCCTCGAGCCGGGCCAGAGCTACCGCCTGAGCCTGCCCCAGAAGCAGGAGCTCACCGAGGCCGACCGCTTCAACCCCTACTTCGTGCCCATGCCCTTCGCCATTGCCGTCAGCAACGGGCAGCAAGACGAGCTCAACTACCTGCTCCGCCTGTTCGACCAGAATCTGGACAACTTCCTGGTGGACAACTTCTACCAGGTTACGCTCCAGCCCGAGGCCCAGCGCATCGAGCGCAACATCGACAGCCTCGCGCAGCCCTTCGAGGGCGTCCAGAATCCCTTTTTCTGGCAATATGCCCAGTACCGCTTCGCCTACCTGCGCTACCTTTCCTACCAGCGCAACCGCGACCTGATCATCCGGGAATATTTCCAGGGGAAGCCTTTCCAGCCCAACAACCCGGCCTACATGGAGACCCTGGACCGCATCTTCGACCAGCACCTGATCTACCTGCACGTCAACGGCAAGGCCGAGGGCATCGGGCGGGCCATCGTCCAGCGACAAAGCTACACCCAGTTGGACCGCATCCTGGCCCAGCAGCCGGCCCTCGACAACGACAGCCTGCGCGAGTACGTCCTGCTGCGCTCGCTCCTGCAGGGCTACCACAGCGGCGACTTCCCGCGGCCCGCGGCCCTGGCCTTGCTCGACTCGGCCACCACCCGCATGAGCGTGCCGCCGCTGCGCGAGGCCGCCAACCGGGCTTTCCGCGAGGTGGCCGGGCTGTCGCTCGGGGCCTTCGCCCCGGCCTTCGCCTTGCCCGACCTGAATGGCAAGATGCTCGAAAACAAGGATTTCCAAGGGAAATTCGTCTATCTGAACTTCGTACACAGCCAGTCGTTCACCAGCCAGGAGGAAATGGCCCTGCTGGGCGAGATACGCCGCCGGCATGGGGCCATCCTGGAAGTGGTAACAATCAGCCTCGACGAGGATTTCGAGCAGATGCGCGCCTTCGCCCGTGCCCGCGGCTACGGCTGGCCCATCCTCGACGCCTCGGCCCGGCCCGACATCGCCCGGGCGTACCAGGTCAAGGCCTACCCGACCTACTACTTGCTGGACCCCTCGGGCAGGCTGGCCATGTCGCCCGCCGCGTCGCCCTCGCAGGATTTCCTCGAACGCATGACGTTGGTCTATGACGGCTGGCGGCAGCGGCAGATGCAGCAGCAGCGCCAGGGCGGGGCCTCGGGCGTGGGCGGACAGGCGCCGGGCGGAGGCTTGTTTGGCAACTGAGCCTTCGGCAGGCGGGGCTACTCGCCCGCGAGCCGCGGCAGTTCGAAGAGCGGCCGCAGCGAGGCGAACCCGCCGGCCATTCGCGCGGGCAGGTCTTCGGCGTCGGTCCAGACGGCCTCGCTGATCTGCTCCTCGGCCTGGGGCTTGGGCTCGGGGGCGCCCTGCGCCAGCATCTCGAACCAGTAGGTCTTTTTGAGCACCAGCTTGCCCTCCAGGCGGTAGCAGTGGTAAGTGGTGGGCAGCTTGCCGAGCACCTTGTCGGGGTGGATGCCGCATTCCTCGGCCACTTCGCGCAGCGCTCCGGCGCGCTTCTTTTCGTCCTCGTGCAGGTGGCCCTTGGGGAAGTCCCAGGTGTCCCAGCGGCGGATGAGGAGCACCTGGCCGCGCTCGTTCCAGACCCGGCCTCCGGCGGCGCGGCGCAGCTTGAAGCAGCGCAGGAAGTCTCGTTTGAGCTTCTTGAATTCGGGATGCCAGATGTGCAGGCTTTCGCTCTCGGAGGTCTCGAACTCGAGTATCTTCGCGCGCAGCCCCGAGGTTTTCTCGTAGGAGAAACGCTCTTGGCAATGCGTTTCGGGCAGCGCCGATCGCCCGTCGGAAAGCAGGATCCAACGCTCGTTGAAGAAAACTTTATACATTTGCTTGGGCCGCTTGGCCTTCTTGTTTTTTTTCATCTTGCCCATCATTATTAACGTTAGCGAATGGCCATGTCCACCATCAAAAGTATAAAGAAAAAGCTGAACCAGTCGCCCGAGGCGGTTTTCACTTTCCTAAGCGACCTGAACAACCTGGGCCCGCTGGCGCCCTCGATGGTGCGCGATTGGCGTTCTACCACAGACACTTGCGCGTTCAACTTCTCGGGCATAGGCGATTTTTCGATGCGCGTCATCAACAAGGTCCCGCATACGCGCATCCTGATCGAGCACTACGGGCGCAACGTCTTCCCGTACCAGATAGCGGTGAACATCCAGAACATGGGCTCGTTCTGCTACTTGCAGTTCGTGCTCGATGCCGACATGGGCTTCGCCATGAAGATGATGGCCTCGGGGCCGCTCAAGAGCTTCCTCGATTCGCTCTGCGAAAGCATGGCCGCGCTCTGAACGAAAAAAGGGGAGCCCGTCGGGCTCCCCTTTTTTTCGCGTCGCTCCAAGCCGCTTGTCAGCCCATGGGCACCTCCAGCAGCAGCAGGCTGGCGCCTTGGTCTCCCGCCTCCAGCCGCAGGCCCTCGGTCTGCCAGACGCCCAGGCCGTCGCGCCGAGCGAGCTGCTGGCCCGCGGCCACGGCCGAGCCTTCCACCACGAAAACGTACAGCCCCTGTCCGCTGGCGTGCAGCGCGTAGTCGAGGCCCGTCGCGGGGTCCAGGTCGGCCAGCGAGAACCAGGCATCCTGGCCGATGGGCAGTGCTTGGTCGTCGGTGCCTTCGGGCGCCACCACGGTCTGGAGCTGGTTGCGCCGGCCTTCGGGCGCGAAGTCGCGCTGGCCGTAGCGGGGCGCCGCGCCGTTCTTCCGAGGGAACACCCAGATTTGCAGGAAGTTGACCAGCTCTTTGTCGGAAGCGTTGAACTCGGAGTGCGTCACGCCCGTGCCGGCCGACATGATCTGCACCTCGCCCGAGCGGATGATCGAGCCGTTGCCCATGCTGTCGCGGTGCTGGAGCTGGCCCCGCAGCGGGATGGAGACGATCTCCATGTCGCGGTGCGGATGCGTGCCGAAGCCCTGCCCGGGCTGCACGATGTCGTCGTTGAGCACGCGCAGGGCGCCGAAGTTCACGCGCTCGGGGTTGTGGTAGTGCCCGAAGCTGAAGGTGTGGCGGCTGGTGAGCCAGCCGTGCTCGGCCAGGCCTCGGCTCTGGGCCTTGTGGAGGATGCTTTTCATGCTTTTCTGCTGATTTTTAGGCGAATCCCAACGGCGGGACGGCCGCGAAGCTACGCCAAGCCAAGCCCTCGGGCGATGGACAATTTGGGGCAAGGCTTGGCGTTTTGGTGGGGCCTCTCTGGGCGGGCGCGACTTTTTGGCAGGCGTGGCCCAAGATGGAGACAGATTTGCTTATCTTTGGACAACCAACACCGCGGAGGGGCCGCCGTCCCTTCGTCCAGCACGACGAACCATGAGCAAAGACAAGACCACCGCCACCCTCCTGGCCTTCTTCATGGGAGGTATCGGCATCCACCGATTCTACCTGAACCAGCCCGCCCTGGGCATCTTCTACCTGCTCTTCTTCTGGACGGGCATCCCCCTCCTGGTCGGCTTCATCGACTTCCTGGTGCTGCTCTTCATGGGCCAGACCGATTTCGACTACAAGTACAACCGCTCGAACTTCAGGTACGACCCCAACAACGGCGAGGGCCCCATCACCACGGCCCCGGGCGTTGTGCGCTTCGGCCCGCCTGCCAGTGGCGCGCAGGGCTTCCAGCGGCAGTCCTACGCCCAGCGCGGCACGCCCGCGACCACCCGCCACGACAAGATCATGGGCGAGGTGGCACAGCTCAAGCAGGACATACAGACCCGCATGGAGGGCGCCCGGCAGCAGGGCGTGGACGTGGTGGCCGACCTGGCCCCCCTGGTCGAGACCTACGTGGAGCAGGTCAAGGCCCTGGTGGAGCGCGACAAGCGACTGAGCGCGCAGAACTACTCGGGCGAGATGCAGGGCATCCAGGAGAAGATCAACCAGTACCGCGAGCTTATCGCCAAGTCGCCCGAGGAGGACCTGCGCTCCAGCTACGACCAGGCCCTCTCGCAGAACCTCGAACTCTACGAATCCGTCCGCGAGCTGGCCCGCGACAGCGAGAAGGTCCGCAGCCAGATCGACGGCTCGCTCACCAACCTCAAGAAGATCAAGTTCGACCTCGACCGCCTCTCCAGCCTCGGCCCCGACGACTACCAGAAGCAGGTCAACACCCAGATGCTCCGCGAGAAGAGCCAAGAGCTTTCCACCTACATCAACAGCATGAAGCAGAGCTACGGCGACTACGGGCTTGACGTCTGAGGCCCTTGTCTTTGTTCTGTTTTGCCCATCAAAAAAGCGAGAACCGCGCGCTGTAAGGCCCGCGGTTCTCGCTTTTTTCGGGGGATGTTGATAGGCCGCCTCTCGCCCAGCCGCCGATCAAAGGAACACGGCCGCCAGCCAGCCGCCCAGAGCGATGAACAGCAGCACGGCCATGTAGAATTGCTTGTGGTTCTGGATGCTACGCTCCGCATCGTCGTAGCTCATCCGGTCAGTCTCTAGGCGCATTCCTCCAGGGCCGCGCGTTGGGGTCGGTTTCGAGTTGTCCATGGGGATTGTAGTTTTGGTTCTTGGGCATTAACGCAGCACGGGCCAGCTTGGTTTCGGCAATATCGTGCCTTTAAGCATTTTTAGGGTTTTTTGTTTTTGTTGACGAAGGACGGTGGGTCCATGCCCTGCTGCCGAACAGGACGCCTCATACCAGGTTGCGTTCGTTGGTAAGCAATGCAAATCGTCATCTTTCTGCGAAATTCGGATGAAAAGACAGGCTCATGGCACGGATTGGGCGAATCCTGAAGGCTTGGAATTGTTGCAGCCAGCCAAGCGTGCGATGGACGAGAACCCCGAAGGGGCGGCATTACTTCCTCCCCACGAGGACGATTTCACCCCTTCCGGGTTCTCTTCTTGGGCTTGGCTCCGCTTATCATGGCACCCCTTCGGGCTTGGGCGAGTCTTCAAGGCAAACCAACACCTTTGAACGCGACTTGGCATCACATGACGATTTCCGCCTCGAATTGGATCCTCGTCCGGTACTGCCTCATGAAGTATTCCCTCTTTGTTTTGTTGGATTCCACGAATGAGGGAAATTGATGCTTCCTGTTGGCCACTATCGCCTTTCGCTTTGGGGACTCGCTGTAAAACCGATGCCCTTCCTGTCGCAAACGCCTCAGCGTGGCTTCAATCTGGGCCAATCCTTCCGTTTGCCATGCTCCTCGCTTGTTCTTGAGCTCCAGCAAGATGAGCGTATCTTCACAAACCAAGATGCAATCGCAGCGCTTGTCCATTTCGCCCTTCTCGCGCCTGATTTCGATGCGATGGTCGATGGCCACATGCAGAATGCTTTTCGCGTTGTCATGGATGACCGTCGCGTTCCAACTGCTTTCGTCCTCGAGCATGATCTTCGCGGGTGAGTTGTCCTCGGCGTCATGGATGCCAAACCTTCTTTCTCGGGTTGTCGTTTGGCACTCGGTTTTGGAAAAGTCTATGCCCATGACTCCTCCTCGATCTCCAAAATGGAATCGTACAAGTCGTTGCTTGTGCCGAGCTGCGTGTTCAAGTAGTTCTTATCGGACGGGATTCCTTCGTAGTTCCCGAGCCTTTTGGCGGAACCGTCGCGTTCATCCAGCTCGTAAATGGCCACGTCTTCAGGCCTTAGGGACGATTCCAAAGGGACGATCGCGTCCAGTTTGGCCCTTTGCTGCTCGTTCAGCCTGTCTTTGAGCCTCCCTGCCTTGATGGCTATCGTCAAATGGCTTATCAAGTAGGGGCTATGGGTTGTGAGGATGAGCTTGTTCGCTTCATTTTGATTGTTTTGCGCCAGCAAGCTGTTCATCAACTCTTTCTGTGAGCTTGGGAAAAGGTTCTGCTCGGGCTCTTCGACGATGTTTACGAAGGCGGACTTCTTGAATTTTGAGGACAAGACCGACAAGGCCAGCCTTCTTTGCTCTTCGGTGAAGCTGTCGTTTGCCCAGATTTCCTCAACGCCTTTTCGGAACCTCTCCATTTCCTGGCTGCTCATGTTCTGGGAAGTCTCCGATTGCGCTTTTACAGCATTGGAAAGGAAACTTGAAACCAAGTAAAGAGGGACGACAGACTGGATTCCAGAGGAGGCTTCCTTCAGTTGTATCTTGTGGTTGGGTCCCTTCACGTAAACGACATCGTTCAACTGCTGGTACTCGACATAAAGCTCACCGGCCAGAGGGAGTTTCATCGCTCCTTTCATCTCCTGCTTTGCCTTGTCATACTCGGCCACAAATTCCACCAGCGAATCGGAAGTGAGTTTCAAAGCCTTGGGAGTCTTGACGTTGGCGATGAAGTTTCTTTCCGCTGGAACGTACATGATCTGGGGCAGATGGTAGGTCCCCGCGCTTTCAATCTCCCCGATGGAAAATGATCCTTGGGAATATTTGAAATGGTACACGCTGCCCTCAAACTCGATCTCGGCGGTGTCCTTGCCTGCCAAGTCGAAGAAGTAGTTTTCAATTCGATGGTAGGCGCAATAGTTCTTCCGAAATCTGTTGTGGACGGTGAACTCTTTCGGCTTGTAGTCTCCTCTGCTCAATGTTTTTTCCATCCAGGTGAAGATGGAGACCAGCTTCGCGATGGTGCTTTTCCCGCTTCCCTGATTTCCGATGAAAACAGTAAGTTTCTTGAGGTCGATCCAGCCCTGGCTATCGAGACAACCGACCTTGATAGGGCCAAAGTTCTTTATCCTGATCCTGCTCATGGCTTTCGATGTTTTCGTAGGGAACTCGCGATTAGACTTCACCAAAGGTACGCGGCGAATTTTGAAAACCCAAAGGCCTGGGCCGAACTTTCTGGCGCAAGGGCCACCACTGGCCTCGGATGCCCGGCTCGCTCTGGCCAACCTCTTGCCTTCCAGGGACTTGTTCGGTGCCGCCGAGGATGAACTTCAGCCTTCTGCCCCGTATGCCCCGCCTGGGATCGGCAAAAGGCAAACCCTGCGGATTGGCAAAACTTGCAGAGCCCTATCCTTCATCGGAATCGCAACTTGGCCGGAAAGGTCTGGGCTTACTTGCCGCCAGGGTAAATGACATGATTGTTGTCGAACCCAACCAAATAAAAAACACCCTTGAACAAAAAACCACAAGCCCTTGCCTTTTGGTTGTAATGTAGGTCAAATTGGTATAATGTCGGCAATTCGTCGTCAGAAAGAGCGTCTTCTTTAGAGGTCAAGGCTCTTTTGAAATCCTTTTTTCGGATTGAAATTTTGTCCCTTTCAAAATCAATGGGGTGGAATCTATAGTATTTGTTGGTTGACAGTTCGTGGTATGTTATGGATGAGTTTCGCTTCAACCCATCGAGCAATCCTATCAAATCGCCTTTTGTCAGGTCCGATGAATTGAAACACAAATCCGTTTCGTTCAATGACAAATAGTCAAAAGCAAAGACAGGCTTCAAGTCCCTTATGTCATGAAATGCAAAATCTTTTTCTCCAAAACTGTATTTGGATTTGTGTTTTTTGATTTCATCCAGTCGAGCCTTTGGGTCAGGAATCTGAAATTTGTCGCCTTTTTTTCCACCAGCCATTATCAATTCAATTTTGAATAGAAGTCCCGCATTCTTTCTTTGGAAATTTCATTGTTGCAAGGCACGTGAGGGGGGATGCTTTTCCTGGCCTCGATCCAAGGAGCTTCGCTGTGCGACAAGAGCTCCAACTCAAAAGAAGTCAGACTGCCATAACGATCCAAGACGCCTTGAATCAACTCCTTTTGCTCTGGGCCTATTGAGTTGCGTTCAAGAATTGCTTCCGCTTCCTTGTCGATATTGTCATACTCGTCGTTGACAACTTCCAGATTGTTGAAGCCGAACGCTTTCAACTTTCGGTAAAGTTCCGGAACAACAGGGCCGTGGACCCAAGCCTCAAAGCTTTCTTCCAGCAAAGGTTTCTCGAAGTGGACCAGGTGCCAAGCCTCAAGGTAGTACAAGAGCTTTTGCAGTTTCTTGTGTGAAACTGTATCCCCCTTTTGATTCACGTAGTGGGTTACGAAACGTCCTAAATCCCATGCTTTCATCATATTGCAAAGTTATGAAATTTGTATTGTAAAACGGTCCTGACTACCGAGTATTGTGCCAAAAGTCTCGCGCCCAGCGTTCGCCCATTAAAAAAACATAAGTACTTGGTTCTTCATAAGAGCGTGTCGGTAGCGCAAAAAGGATTGCTTAGGAGATTTGAGGTTCACCGCCACGATCAGCTCCTCCCGCATCCAAAGCCTTTGTCCCTTCTTCATGGCCTCATCGCGTTGTCTTCCGATTCGAGCATCGATCCAAGGCCAAGGGCTTGAGGCCCATGCGCCTTCAAAGTTATTGAGATGCTGGGGAAAAACCAAGGATGCGGCGGTTTAGTTTTCATCGAGCAACAGGACACAACTTGGCCTTATGGTTCGAAGCCAGCGATTGTTATCGCGAGAGAATCGTATTGGTCTTGAAAGATGCTGTTGAACCATTCAAGGATGTTGTCAAATTGGCCGTCTTCCCTGTAATGTTCTTCCTTCGGGCGGAAAATCTTGATCGAATGGTTGACCTTGTGAAACGCGACCAGTTCCACGGTGTTGGATGCGAAGATGTGAAACGCGCGGTCGAATCCGGTCTCGTAGGCAAATTTGTTATAGCTGACCATGTCCTCCAAGCTTTCATCGTCCGTTGGCAAGGGGTGCAAAATGTTTTCAGTTTCCCAAAATTCCCCTCCTCCGAATTTGATCCACAGGTTGACAAGCTCCTGGGGAAACAAGAAATCATACTGGCTCAGCGCCTTCGCCAAATCCGTTTTACCAATGGCGCCAAAGGGCATGAAAAACTTGGGCTTCCTCCTCAACTCCTCTTCGATCGCGTTGGCAAGGGAGCAATGGTCAACACTTTGGATGAGGTCCAAGCCTTTGTGGTTGGTTATCAA
Source organism: Bacteroidota bacterium (assembly GCA_020048645.1). Classification (GTDB taxonomy): domain Bacteria; phylum Bacteroidota; class Bacteroidia; order Bacteroidales; family UBA6013; genus UBA6013. Next base: position 30,302 of record JAIFMG010000118.1, read on the forward strand.
TGGGTTTCTTGTTGCTTTTTTCATAGCTCTTCATTGAATTGTGTCCACAGTGTGGACACAATTGGGTTGTCGGCAAATGTATTCGGCAAGTTTATCTACCAAAGCTCTGCCCCAATCTGATTCAATTCCTTCGTCCGCCTTTCGCTCTCGGCTGAAGTTCTGCCAATTTTCAAAAATGGGGTTACAGAAGGGTTGATCATGATGTAAACAAATCCACTTTTTGCCATTGCTTGTTGCTTTTTAGAAGGTTGAACTACACTTGACGATTTTGAAAGCGCAAATTGTGTTTGTAACTATTTAGGTCATCTCGCATTTGACGGAAAGGAAGTTGTGGCCGTCAAAAGTGTTTTTGAGCTCCCTGAAAATGTTTCTTCCCT
>JAIFMG010000177.1 GCA_020048645.1 Bacteroidota bacterium
CGCCTTTTGGGCGTCATCCAATGTTGGTGTGTTCACTCGTCCCATAGTGCCGCAAAGACAATATTATAAATTAAATCCAATCGCTTACTTATTGCCTTTGAGTTTGGCTCGTGGATTTTCGCAGACACTTGCTTCTCACTTGCGCACGGCCTGCCAGAGGATCTCGGCGGTATGCAGGGCCTCGCGGGCGGCCCCGTCGCGGATCTGGTGCCGGCAACTGTTGCCAATGGCCGCCAGCAGGTGGTCCGCCGGGGCCTTGCGCGCGGCTGGCAGAAGCACCAGCTCGCCTATCTTCATCGACAGCTCGTAATGCTCGGCCTCGTAGCCGAAGAAGCCGGCCATGCCGCAGCAGCCCGAAGGGATCTCGCGCACCTGGTGCCGGAGCGGGAAGCCCAGCGCCTTGATCGAGTGCCGTGTAGAGGAGAGCGCCTTCTGGAAGCAGTGCCCGTGGTAGTGGATCGTGCGCTCCTGCTCATCGAAATCCGACTTGAGCCACTCGCCTCGCTCGATGGCCCCCGCGGCGAACTCGTCGAACAGCAGGGCCGCGCCGGCCAGGGCGCGGGCGTCGGCCCGCTGGTGCGCCGGAACCAGCTCGGGGTACTCGTCGCGCAGGGTCAGCAGCGTAGAAGGCTCGACGCCCACAATCGCGTAGCCGTTGCGGGCGTAGCCGGCCAGCAGCGCCACGTTGCGCCGGGCGTACTCCCTGGCCTTCTTGACCAGGCCCTTCGAGAGGAAGGTCCGGCCCGAGAGCTCCACCGCGGGAACCTCGGTGGAGTAGCCCAGCCGCCAGAGCAGCCGCAGCGCGTCCTGCCCGATGTGCGCGTCGAGGTAGTTGGTGAACTCGTCGGCGAAAAAGAGCACGGGCTGCCGCTGCGGGCGCAGCGGGGCGATGCCCTCGCGCCGCGCGCCGACGGCCTGGTGCCAGGCCAGCAGCGTGGGCGACGAAAGCGGCGGAATCGAGCGCTCGGGGGCGATGCCCAGGGCCTTCTTGAAGACGGCCGAGCTGGCCTTGCCCGCGAGCAGGCGGTTGGCCACGCCGGGCAGGAGCGCCCCAACACGGTTGGCCAAGGGGAAGTGCGCCAGCGCGTTGACCCGTGCGGGCACGCCGTTGGCGTCGTAGTAGTGCTGGAGGAACTCGGCCTTGAGCTTGGCCACGTCCACGCCCGAGGGGCACTCGGCCTTGCACGACTTGCACGAGAGGCAGAGGTCCATCACCTCCATGATCTCGGGATGGTCGAAGGGGTTGCGCAGGTCGGGATCGCTGAGGAACTCCTTGAGGATGTTGGCCCGGGCGCGGGTGGTCGCGCTCTCGTCGCGGGTGGCCATGTACGAGGGGCACATGGCCCCGCCGATCTTGTGCGACTTGCGGCAATCGCCTGAACCTGTGCATTTTTCGGCCGCCCGCGTGATGCCTTGCTCGGCCGAGAAGTCGAAGTAGGTCCGCCACCCGGGCGTCGGGCCGAGCTTGTACTTGAGCTTCTCGCGCATGGGCGGGGCGTCGGTGATCTTGCCTGGGTTGAAGACCCCGGCGGGGTCCCAGGCGCGCTTGACCTGGCGCAGCAGCTCGTAGTTGCGCGGCCCGACCATCATGGCCACGAACTCGCCCCGCAGGCGGCCGTCGCCGTGCTCGCCGCTGAGCGAGCCGCGGTAGCGCTTGACCAGCTTGGCAATGTCGTGGCCCAGGGTATGGAACAGCTCGACGTGCTCCGGCGTCTTGAGGTTGAGCATGGGCCGCAGGTGCAGCTCGCCCGAGCCAGCGTGGGCGTAATAGACGCAGGAGACGCCGTGCTGGCGCAGGGTCTTGTCGAACTCTTCGATGTAGGCGGGCAGGTCGTCCACATGCACGGCCGTGTCTTCGATGACGGTGGTGCTGCGCAGGTCGCCGGGCACGTTGGCCAGCAGGCCCAGGCCGGCCTTGCGGAGGTTCCAGACCTGCTTGGTCCGCTCGTCTTCGACAAGCGGGAAGTGGTAGCCGTAGCCGGCCGCGCGCAAGTCTCGCTCAAGGTCTTCGGCGATCTGCCGGACTTCCTCCTGGCTCTGGCGGCGGAACTCGATCATGAGCATGGCCTTGGGCCGGCCTTGCACGAAGAAGCGGTTGTGCTGGTGCTCGGCGCTGTTCTCGGTGCATTCCAGGACAATGTCGTCCATCAGCTCCACCGCGCCGGGGCCGTGTTTCAGGGCGATGAGGTTGGCCTTGAGGGCATCTTGCAGGCTGTCGAAATGCGCGCAAAGCACCCCGACGAAGGGCGCGGGAGCGTCCACCAGCGCCAGCTTGATCTGGGTGGAGAAGGCCAAGGTGCCTTCGCTGCCGGCCAGGAGCTTGCAAAAGTTGAAGGGCGCGTCGTGGCCCGGCTCGAACAGCTCGCACTCCATGAGCTTGTCGATAGCGTAGCCCGTGTTGCGGCGGTAGATCTCGGGCCGGGGGAAATGCTGGCGGATCTCGGCCCGGTTGGCGGGGTCGGAAAGCATGGCCCGTGCCTGGCGGTGGATTTCGCCTTCGAGGCCGGGCAGTTCGCACTTCTGGGCGAACTCGTCGGGCCGTAGGGCCTTGAACGTGGCCTTGCTGCCATCCGAGAGGAAGGCCTCGACCTCGAGGGTATGCTCGCGGGTGGTCTGGTAGATGATGGACTGCGCCCCGCAGGAGTTGTTGCCGACCATGCCGCCGATCATGCAGCGGTTGGAGGTGGAGGTCTCGGGCCCGAAGAAGAGGCCGTGCGGCTTGAGGAACTGGTTCAGCTCGTCGCGGACCACGCCCGGCTGCACCCGGACCCACCGCTCGCGGGTGTTGAGCTCGAGGATCTGGTTGAAATGCTTGGAGACATCCACCACGATGCCCGGCCCGACGACCTGCCCGGCCAGGGAGGTGCCCGCGGTGCGGGGGATGAGGGAGACGCCCAGGGCGCGGGCGGCCAGGATGCACTGTCGAATGTCCTCCTCGGTCTTCGGAATGACCACGGCCAGCGGCATCTCCTTGTAGTCGGAAGCATCGGTGGCGTAGAGCACGCGGGCGGTGGCATCGAGCCTAAGTTCGCCTTCGAGGGCCTCGCGCAGGCGGGCCAGGGCGGGATGGAGCTGGGGAGCTTGGCTTTTCATGGGCTTGTGGGCAGGCGCGGGTTGGTTGTTCCCACAAAGAAAAGGCATTTCCCGCGCAAGGCCAAAGCGGTTTTGGCCAGCCTGCTCAGCGGCATTCGCGGCGCAGGCGCTCGGCCAGGCGGTGGAAGCGCAGCAGCTCCGGGCCGCTGACCTCCTTGGCCGAAGCCAGGGCCTTGTGGCTGTCCAGAAACTCGCCCAGGCTCTTCTCCGAGACGCCGGACTTTTCGGCCACGCGGGCCCAGTCGGGCGGGGCCACCTGGCGCAGGTCGATGAAGTACTGGCTTCGGAAATGCTCGGCGATGTAGAGGAACTTCTTGAGGGCCAAGTCCTTGTGGTCGGCGTTGCGGAAGTAGAGCTGGCCGACGGTGCTCACGAAGTCGAGGCTCTGGTTGCGCGGCGGCTCGTGCAGCGGAATGGCCCGCTGCCTCCGGCGGCCCATGAAGATCACATAGAGGACCATGCCCACCAGCAGCAGGTACCAGAACCAGCGCAGGCTCGGATTCTTCATCACCTCCGAGAGAAGGCTTTCGGATTGGCCCGTGCCCATCGGCTTGTTGTACTCGTCCCAAAGCAGGTCGCGGTCAGGCAGATAGCCCAGGCATTTCGAGACGAACTCCAAGCCCTTGGGCTGGAGCAGGAAGTAGTTGGTGAAGACGCCGGGCGTCGCGCTCATCAGGTAAAAGCCCCTGCCGCGGGGGATGCGAAGCAGGTTGGGCAAGCCGCTCTCGTTGACGGCCAGCACGGTGGCCTGGGTGCTGTCCCAGCTCGAAAAGGCGAAGTTGTGGAAGCGCTGGTCGAACTGGTAGCCGCTGTCGGCACGGAGCTCGGGCGCGACGAAGTTGACCCAGTTGCTGTCGGCGCCAAAGCCCAGCAGGAAATCCAGCTCCGACTCGCAGCCGATGCGCTCGGCGGCCTCCGTGCTGAAGTACTCGGCCGCGATCAAGGCCACGCCTCCTGAATCGACCATCTGCTCCAGGGCGTCCAGGTCGGTCTCGCTGGGCTGGAAGTAGTTGGTGATGACCAGCAGGTTCCAGCGCTCGGGGCTCAGCTCGGGCAGGCTGCGCGAGAAGCTCAGGCCGTTCTCGCGGACCTCCCGGCCCGGGAAAAGCTGCGTCAGGCTCTGGTAGAGCAAGTGGTTGCCAAAGGGGATCTTGTCCTCGCGCTCGAAGCTGCGGGTCCAGTCGATCGGCTTGGGCCGAGTGTTTTCGAGGATGAGGACAATGGCCAGAAAGCCAATGAGAAACAGCCCGTATTTCCAGTTTAGCTTCATGCCTGCGCGGGGATTTTGAAGGTTTCCAACTGGGCCTCGAAAGCCAAGAAGCCAGCCTTGACCTTGCGGTAAAGGCCCTCGCGGACGGGAAACTCGCCGTACCAGGCGAAGTCGAAGTCGCGGACCAGCAGGGCGAAAGGCTGGGCCAAGGGGTGGCCCAGCAGCTCGTCGGCGTACTGGGCGTTGGTCTTCTCGGGGCTCCAGCGGATCAGCTCGCGCTGGGCCAAGGCCTTGAGCGCCTGGAGGAACAAGAGCCGGATGGCCTCGCGGAAGCTGCCCTGCGCCTCCTGCTGGGCCAGCAGCAGGCCGAGGTCCTGGTTCTCAAGGTCCTTTTCGAGGGCCTCGAAGTCGAGGACGGCCTTGTTGCGGAAGAAGATTTTGGGCAGGTCCATGCCCAACAGCTTGATGATCAAGAAGCTCGCGGCCAGTAGGATGATGGCCCAACGCACCCAGGGGTAGGCACCTTCTTCGGAGACCAGCAGGCGCGAGAGCTGGCGGTCGAGCCAGAAGAGCACCTGCTCCCAGAGGCTCGTTGCTTCTTGCGGATCCTCGCGGTGGTAGTCGAACTCCGGGCCTTGGGTCAGCTCGGCCCACCAGGTGGAATCGACGCCTCGGGGCTGGTGCTGGAGCCCGGAGGCAGGCTCGGGCTGGAGGGCCAGGGCCTTGCCGGGCCAGGCGGCCAAGGCCAGGGCAAAGAGCAGCAAAACGAGGATCGTCGCGCGCATGGGGTCTAAGGTTCCAGGTTCAGATCTTCAGGTCGGTGTCGTCGGTGAGGTTTTTGCCGCCGCCGTAGGGCTTGTCGCCCCAGGGGTCGCTGTCGGTTCCGGAGGACTTGCTGTCGCGTCCCAGGTTCTCGATGCGGCGGCGCAGGCTATTCTTGTCTTTCTGTTCCACCAGGTTGAAATACAGGACCAAAGAGCCGATTACCGGAATGGTCGATGCAGCATAGCCCACCAGGGTGGAAATGCCTCCGGTGATGATGTAGGTCGAGCTGGGGAGGGTGGCGTCGGTGAAGGTCGAGCCCAACTGCATGAAGCCCATGGGCAGGGAGACCGCGTAGGAAAGCGTGCTGGAAATGATGCCCAGCACCAGCAGCAAGCCCAGCATCGTCCACCACTTCTGGTCGGCCAGATGGAAGACGCGGCGCAAGGCCTCGGCAAAGCTCGACCGTTCTTCGATGCGGGTCGGGATAAGCAGGTTCAGCGGAATGGCCACGTAAACCAGCAGCACAAAAAGGGCGATGCCCACCAGCACGGCGAAGAAGCCCGTCAAGCCTCCGGCCGCGGCCACCACCAGGGTGCCCACCAGCACCACGGCGATGACCAGCCCGGCCATGGCCAGCCAGGTGCCCACGACGATGCCCAAGTTGGCGAGCATCGCCTGCCCAATGGCTCCGAGCGACATGGCGCCCTCCTGCCGCGAGCGGTAGATGCCCAAAATGGCGTAAACCAGGCTGTAGCTAACGATCTGGCCGACCAGGGCCAAGCCTACCATCAGGACAAGGCTGGACAAGAACTGCGGGTCTTCGGTCATGTAATCGAGGCTGCTGGCCAGGCTGAACAGGTCGGTGCCCAGGTTGATGAAAAAGTAGCTCGCCAGCATTTTCAGCAAGGCCACCGGGCCCAGGAAGACCAGCACGCTCGCCATGATGGGGCCGATGTTGTGCATGAAGATGTTGAGCGTGGCCGACAACATGCCGCCAAAATCCCGCTCTTGCTCCAGCGGGACGATTTCTCGTTGGTTCATGGTTCTTGGTTTTGAAGTGAAACATCCGCGGCCTTGGCCAAGCGATTGGGATACAGGAAGAAATACCAGAGGATGAAGCCCGCCGACAGGAAGATGACCAGCAGCCGCAGCACCAGCGGCATGTCGGAATGGCGGGTCACGAAGCCTTCGATGAAACCGGCCACAACGAAGAAGGGAACCAGGCCCACCAGCAGGCGGATGCCCTGGCCCGCCCCGCGCTGGAAGGCGTCGCGGCGGGTGTAGGTTCCTGGGAACAGCAGCGAGTTGCCCATGCAGAGCCCCGCCGAGGCCGCCACCGCTATGGCCCAAATCTCGAAGGTGCCGTGCAGCCAGATGACCGTCAGGGCATGGCCCAGCACACCCTGTTGCGCCATCAGGGCATGGAAGCTGCCCAGCATGATCCCGTTCATGAACAGCACGTAAACCGTGCCCACCGAAAGCAGCAGGCCGTAGGCGAAAGCCATGAGCGAGACCTTCAGGTTGTGGACCGTGATGCCCAGGAACATATCCACCTCGTTGGCCTGCTTGTAAACGGCCATCGGGTCGCCACTTTCGATGTTCTCGAGCGTCATGTCCACGTAGGCGTCGCCCATGACCAGCCGCACGAACTCGGGGTTCTGGTACGAAGAGAACAGCCCTACCAGCATGAAAAACAGCAGGAAGCCGAAGGAATAAAGCAGCTTGGAGCGGGTCTCGAGGAACAGCAGGGGCAGCTCGCGCGCCCAGAACTCCAGGAACCGGTTGGAACTCTGCTTCTTGTTGCGGTAGATGCGCAGGTGCGCCTTGGCCACCAGGTTGTTCAGGTAGCTTTCGGTGCTGGTGCCCGGGTAGAAGGTGCGCGCGTAGGAAAGGTCGTCGGTCAGGCCCACGAACAGCTCGGCCAGGCGGTCCGGCGCCACGGTGTGCTCGCTTTGCAGGGCCGTTTCCAGCTCTTTCCAGCGGCTGGCGTTTTTGTTCAGAAACACGATTTCCTTCATGGTTGGGCGGGAGGCTTTGCCTTCCAAAAATAACATTTTCACCCAATAGGCCTCCGACAGCCCGCGGCGCGGCTGCTTTGGCGCGCGAAAAAGCCCACTGCGGCCTGGCCGCAGGCCGACCACGGGCGGAAAATCCGTAAATTCGCGGCACACGAAAAACACGGGCGCATGAAAACCATCGTCAACCCCCACGACAAGTTCTTCAAGGAGATGCTCTCGCGGGTCGATAGGGCCCGGGAGTTCATCGCCAAGGCCCTGCCTGCCGAGATCGCCGATCGGCTGGACCTGGAGAACCTGCGGCTGGACCCGAACTCGTACATCGACGGGCGGCTGGAGACTGGCTTCTCGGACGTGGTGTACGACTGCCACTACAAGGGCCTGATCCGCACGAAGGTGGCCCTGCTGTTCGAGCACAAGAGCCGGGCGGCGGCGCATCCCCACCTCCAGCTCCTGGGCTACATGCTCAAGATCTGGGAGTCGAACATCAAGAGCCGGCAGGCCCTGACGCCGGTGGTGCCCATCATCTTCCACCACGGCCTCGAGCGCTGGGACCGCAGGCCCTTCCGCGGCTCCTTCGGCGAGCTCGACGAGCTGCTCCGGCCCTTCGTGCCCGAGTTCGACTACCTGGTGGTGGACACGGTCGAGTGGTCGGACCAGCGGGTGCGCGAGATGTTCAGCTCGCTCTCGCTCCAGATCGGGATGCTGCTCCTGAAGAACATCTTCGACGAGGTCAAGCTCCTGCGCGACCTGCACGAAATCTTCCAGAACATCCAGAAGGTCCTCGACGCCGAGGGCGGCATGGAGAGCTTCGAGAGCTTCGTGACCTACATGTTCTCGGCCACGCGGCTCGACATGCGCGAGGTGGCCGAGCGCATCCGCAGGGTGTCGCCCCAGGGCGGGCAGGCCATCCTGAACGGATACGAGAAGGCCAAGCAGGCCGGGCAGAACGAACGGGCGATCAAGTCGGCCCTGGCCCTGATCGACCTGGGGCTGCCAAACGAGCCGATCCTGCGCGCCACGGACCTGGGCCTGCCCGTGCTGCTGGAGCTGCGCGCCCTGCTGGCCCAGGGCATGAGCCCCGAGCAGATCCTGGATCTGGAGCTGGGCTGAGGCCGGCCGGGGCGCGGGGCATCCGGAGAATTGCTTACTTTTGGGCCGCACCCGCACAGCAAACGCCCCATGAGCCGATCCGCGCGCATCAAAGCCCCCATCCGAGCCGAGATGGAGAAATTCGAGGAAGTCTTCAAGGAATCCATGAAAAGCAGTACCGCGCTGCTCGACGTGGTCATGAACTACATCCTGCGCCGCAAGGGCAAGCAGATGAGGCCCATGCTGGTCTTCCTCTCGGCCAAGGCGCTCGGCCCGGTGACGGAGGTCACCTACGTCGCGGCCTCGCTGATCGAGCTGCTGCACACGGCCACGCTGGTCCACGACGACGTGGTGGACGACGCCCACGAGCGCCGCGGCTTCCTCTCGCTGCACGCCCTCTGGCAGGCCAAGGTGGCCGTGCTGGTGGGCGACTACCTCCTGGCCCAGGGCCTGCTCCTGTCGGTCAAGCACGAGGCCTTCGAGCTGCTGCGCATCGTCTCGACTGCCGTGCGCGAGATGAGCGAGGGCGAGCTCCTGCAGATCGAGAAGGCCCGCCGCCTCGACATCACCGAGGAGGTCTATTTCGACATCATCCGCAAGAAGACCGCCACCCTGATAGCCGCCTGCACCGCCAGCGGGGCCCAGTCGGTCGGGGCCGACGCCCCCACCATCGAGCGGATGCGGGCCTTCGGCGAGCACCTGGGCATCGCCTTCCAGATCCGCGACGACATCTTCGACTACCAGAAGGCAAGCCTCATCGGCAAGCCCACCGGCAACGACATCAAGGAGCAGAAGATGACCCTGCCCCTGATACACGTCCTCCAGAAGGCGCCCAAGAGCGAGCGTGACCACTTCATCAACACCGTCCGCCGCCACAACCAAGACTCGCGCCGCGTGGCCGAGGCCATCGCCTACGTGGCCACCAAGGGCGGCATCGACTACGCCACCCTCCGCATGAACGAGCACCGCGACCGGGCCCTGGAACTGCTTGGGCCCCTGCCCGAAAGCCCCGCCAAGCAGAGCCTCATCGAGCTGGCCCACTTCGTGGTGGAGCGCGAGAAGTGAGCCGTGCCGATTCCTCGGAAAGCCAAGACCATCCCCTCAAACAAAACACACCCGACCATGTACGCATTCGAAATCGAAGGCGGCCACCGGCTCAAAGGCGAGCTGAGGCCGCAAGGCGCCAAGAACGAGGCCCTGCAACTCGTCTGCGCCACCCTGCTGACTCCCGAGCCCGTGACGCTCAGCAATATCCCCGACATCGAGGACATCCGCAAGCTGATCGAGCTGCTGGCCTGCCTGGGCGTCGCGGTGGAGCGGCTCGACAAGAACAGCTACCGCTTCGAGGCCCGGGCCATCGACCCCGAGGCGATGCACTCGGCCGAGTACAAGAAGAAGGCCTCCAGCCTGCGCGGCTCGGTCATGGTGCTCGGGCCCATGCTCGCCCGCTTCGGCAAGGGATACCTGCCCCGCCCCGGAGGCGACAAGATCGGCCGCCGCCGCCTCGACACCCACCTGGTCGGCTTCCAGAACCTGGGCGCCCGCTTCGACTACTCGCACGACGACAAGTTCTACGCCGTCGAGGCCGGGCGGCTGAAGGGGCAGTACATGCTCCTGGAGGAGGCCTCCGTTACCGGGACGGCCAACCTGGTCATGGCCGCCGTGCTGGCCCAGGGGCAGACCACGCTCTACAACGCCGCCTGCGAGCCTTACGTCCAGCAGCTTTGCCGGATGCTCAACCTCATGGGCGCCCGCATCGAGGGCATCGGCTCCAACCTGCTCCGCGTCGAAGGCGTCGAGGCCCTGGGCGGATGCTCCTTCCGCGCCCTGCCCGACATGATCGAGGTGGGCAGCTTCATCGGCCTGGCGGCCATGACCCAGTCCGAAATCCTCCTCAAGGATGTTGGCTACGAACACCTGGGCATGCTGCCCCTGGCCTTCCAGCGGCTGGGCGTACAGCTCGAGCGCCGCGGCGACGACATCCTGGTGCCCGCCCAGGAGCGCTACCAGGTCGAGAGCTTCATCGACGGCTCCATCATGCACCTGGCCGACGCCCCCTGGCCCGGCATCTCGCCCGACCTGCTGAGCATCCTGCTGGTGGTGGCCACGCAGGCCAAGGGCAGTGTGCTCATCCACCAGAAGATGTTCGAGAGCCGCCTTTTCTTCGTGGACAAACTCATCGACATGGGCGCCAAGATCATCCTCTGCGACCCCCACCGCGCCACGGTCATCGGCATCGACCGCGAGTACCCCCTGCGCGGCACCCAGATGAGCTCGCCCGACATCCGCGCGGGCGTGGCCCTGCTCATCGCCGCGCTTTCCGCCAAAGGCAAGAGCCGCATCTTCAACATCGACCAAATCGATCGCGGATACGAGGCCATCGACCTGAGGCTGAACGCTTTGGGAGCAAAAATCCAACGCGTGGAAGCATGAGCCTGGCCCCTTGGCGCTTTTATGTTTTTTTAATTTTGTTTGGCTTTGCTTAACGGACTTATTCCCTACTTTTGTCTTAGTCCAATAAGCAAAAACGCTTGGGGTAATCGTTTTTTTTCATAAAAGATTTAGGTTAATAAGTTGGGGAGAGGCTTCTGGTTTACCAGGAGCCTCTTTTTTTGCGCATGGCCCCCGGAAAGAGCGGCCCCCGCTGGCTCGGAACCTGGGCCGGAGCGGGAGGAAGCTCCCAAGCCGCCAAAGGCTTTCATCTCTTGGAAATGATTAACTTCGTGGGCATAAAACCTTTGCCGCCATGTGCAAGCTGAATCCTAAGATAGACCTGGTCTTCAAGAAGGTGTTCGGGACGGAGCAGAACAAGAACGTGCTCCGGTCGCTCACTACAACGAGATTGACTTCTTGGGCGACAAGCTCTCAGTGGTGGACATCAAGGCCACCGACAGCAAGGGGCGATGGTACAACATCGAGATCCAGGTCAAGGAGCAGAAGTATTACGGGCAGCGGGCGATCTTCTACCTCTCGGAGGCCTACGCCAACCAGCTCGCCGAGAGCGAGAACTACGACAAGCTGCGCAAGACCATCATCATCAGCCTGCTGGACTTCGACTACTTCCGCGACGACAGCCGCTACTTCCGCCGTTGCTGCTACAAGGACTTCGACACCGGCCAGCTCTACCGGGAGCTGGACTTCGCCGACCTCTACTTCGTGGAGCTGCGCAAGTTCGACAAGCTGCACAAGGGCGTCACCACCCTGCTGGAGCGCTGGATAACCTTCCTGAACCGGGCCGCCGAGTTCGACCGCGACAGCGTCCCCGAGGAGCTGCGCGACCCCGACATCCTCCAGGCCATCGACACCATCGAGACCATGAGCCTGAGCGCCCGCGAGCGGGAGTACTACCAGAGCGCCAAGAAGGTCATGCGCGACGCCGAGGCCGTCATGATGACCGCCATCGAGAACGCCGTCGATAACGCGCTCGAAAGCCGGAATGTCGAAATCGCGAGGACCTTGAAAGCCAATGGTGTGAGCCCGGACCTCATCACGCTTTCGACCGGGCTGAGCCTTGAGCAGATCGAGAAGCTCTGAAACCCAGCCGCAAGGGCCCTTGCTCGAAACGATAGAAACGCATCCCCAAAACCTTAGCCGCCATGTGCAAGCTGAATCCTAAGATAGACCTGGTCTTCAAGAAGGTGTTCGGGACGGAGCAGAACAAGAACGTGCTCCGGTCGCTCAATCAAGAATCCCTACAACGAGATCGACTTCCTCGGCGACAAGCTCTCGGTGGTGGACATCAAGGCCACCGACCAGACGGGGCGATGGTACAAGATCAGGGTCCAGTTCAAGGGCCAGGATCGCCAGGGGCAGCGGGACCTTCCCCGCGGTCTTGAACTCGACGAACGGGATCCGGACCACGACTACGAAGGCCCCCGCAAGGCGATCATCATCAGCCTGCTGGACTTCGACCAATTCCCCGAGGACAGCCGCTATTTCAGGCAATTCGGATACATGGATTTCGACACGGGCGAGCAGCATTCCGAATTGGACTTTCTTAATTTGTACTTTGTTGAATTGCGCAAGTTCGACCGTGGGCCCGGCGGCTTCACCACGCCCCTGGAGCGCTGGATCACCTTCCTCAACCGGGCCTCCGAGTTCGACCGCGACAGCATCCCCGACGAGCTGCGCGACCCCGACATCCTCCAGGCCCTCCACGCCCTCGAGACCTTGAGCCTGAGCGCCAGCGAGCGGGAGTACTGCGAAAGCGCGCAAAAGGCCCTGCGCGACAGGTAAGCCTCGCCGTTCACGATCGTTGAAAACGTCAAGCCGTGCCGCTTCGAGCCAGGCGCGCGGCATTCTTGTCCCCGAAAATGTTGGTCGCCCTCAAAATTTCGCGGGAGGAACACCCGAAAAGCCGCTTGTTCCCGTTCTCGAAAAAAGGCACTTTTTGAGTGGGAGAGCTTGGGCTTTCAGCTTGCCCAAGCGAAAAATGGCTTGGGGCGCACGATTTTGGTTGTAATGTTTTTGGTGAAATTCGCCTCCAGCGCCCGTAGCCGATGATTCGAGCCAACGAACGATTCCGACGATATTTCAAACCATCAAAACCAGATTGACATGAAAAACCTTAGCAAAATCCTGGTCGCGCTCACCTTGGCCGGGTCGATTTCATCGTGCGTGGTGGTGCGCCCGGGCGAGGTGGGAGTGAAGCGACGCCTGGGCCAACTCAGCGAAAGGGTCTATGAGCAAGGGGCTTACCCCATCTTCCCCTTCACCACGGTGATGCTCAAAACGCCCACCCGGACGGTCAACATGGAGGTGAACCTGAACCTGCCCAGCAAGGAGGGCCTGAATATCAACTCCGACATCTCGATCCTGTACCGAATCCAGAAGGAGAAGGTGCCGGAGCTGATCGAGACCCTGGGCAACCGCTACGAGACCATCATCAGCAGCGTGTTCCGCTCGGCGGCGGCCGACGTCTGCGCCCAGTATATGGCCAAGGACATGCACTCGGGCAAGCGCTCCGAGATCGAGACCACCATCGCGGCCAAGATGAACGAGCACCTGACCGAGCGGGGCATCGCCATCGAGGCCGTGCTCATGAAGTCCATCCAACTGCCCCCGGGGCTCTACAACTCCATCGAGAGCCGCATGGCCGCCGAGCAGGAAGTCATGCGGATGCAGTTCTTGCTCGAGGCCGAGAAGCTCGAAGCCCAGCGCAAGGTCATCGAGGCCGAGGGCGACCGCGACGCGCAGCTCATCCTCTCGCAGGGCCTGACGCCGTCCATCATCCAGCTCCGCAGCATCGAGGCCTTCCTGAAGCTGGCCGAAAGCCCCAACAGCAAGGTCATCATCACCGAAGGAGAAGCCCCTTTCCTGATCGAAGGCGAAAAATGATCCGCCCCAAGGCTAGGAAATGAACCGCTTCGGCCTTACCTTAGCCGCCGGGAGCCGCCACGTGGCCGCTCCCGGCACTCTCACAAAACCAGTGGCATGGAAAGTTTCCTGGAAGAAGTGGCCCGCTACCTCTGGCGGCGGCATGGCGACGGCATCGCGCGGCTGCGGCTGGTATTCCCCAACCAGCGGGCGAAGATCTTTTTCCGCCACCTGCTCGGGCAAGTGGCCGGGCAGACGACCCTGGCCCCCAAGGACAGCGACTGGCTGAGCTTCGCCGCCCGCCTGGCCGGCCTCCAGGTGCCCGACGACCTGCAACTGCTCTTCGAGCTGTTCGGCACCTACCGCGCGCACTGGCCCAGCGCCTCGCTCGACTTCGAGCGCTTCCACCCGCTGGGCAAGGCCCTGCTCGACGACTTCTCGGAGATGGACGACTGGCTGGTGGACTCGGACAGGCTCTTCCGCAACATGGCCGAGCTCAAGGAGTTGGACGACCCGGCCGACTACCTCAGCCCCGAGCAGCGCGAAATCCTGGAGCGGTTCTGGGCGGAGTTCTCGGCCGCGCGGCAGAGCCAGCACAAGGAGTGGCTGGTCCGCTTCTGGAACGGGATGCCCAGCCTCCAGGCCCGCTTCCGCGAACAGCTCGCCGCCCGGGGGCTGGCCTACTCGGGCGCCGTCAGCCGCGCCCTGGCCGACGGCCTGGCCAGCGGCAGGCTGCGCGCCAAGGTGCCCGGCCAGGTGGCCTTCATCGGCTTCAACGCCCTGACGCGGGCGCAGCGGGCCGTGTTCCGGCAGCTCAAGCAAGATGGCAACGCGCTGTTTTTCTGGGACTTCGACCCCTGGTACGTCGAGGACCCGGCGCAGGAGGCCGGCCTCTACCTGCGCGAGAACCTCCGGCAGATGCCTGCGCCCGACGACTTCCGGCCCCAGTCGGCCCTGGCCCAGCCGAAGAATGTGCGCCTGCTCGGCGTGCCCTTGCGCGTGGGCCAGGCCAAGGTCGTGCCCTTGCTGCTCGAGGCCTTCGGCGCCAGCCGCCCGGGCGTCGAGACCGCCGTGGTGCTGGCCGACGAAAAGCTGCTGTTCCCGACCCTCCACGCCCTGCCCCAGGGCGCCGAAAAGGTCAACGTTACGATGGGCTACCCGCTCAAGGAGACCAGCATCTTCGGCCTGCTCGACAAGTACCTCCAGATGGTCGGCCAGGCCAGCCTCAAGCCCGAAAGCCCCAGCTTCCGGCACGACCAGGTGCTCATGCTGCTGGCGCATCCGCTGGTGGCCGACAGCCGGGCCGAGCTGGTGGGCCGCATCCGCGACGAAATGGCGGGCGAGAACCTCATCTACCCGCGCCCCGACTTCTTCCAGCGCTTCGACGACCCGATTGTGCGCGTCCTGTTCGGCGCGCCCACCCTGGCCAGCGCCGAGGACGCCCTGGCGCGGCTGCTCGAGCTCTGCTACCTGCTGTTCGAGCAGAAGAACCAGGCCCAGCGCGAGGCCGACCTCGAGCACGAGTACCTCTACCTGGTCTATCGGAAGGCCCAGCTCCTGAAGTCGCTGCTCCACGAAAGCCAGACGCCCCTGACGGTGCGCGCCGCCTTCGAGATCTTCCGCAAGGAGCTCTCCACGGCCACCATCCCCTTCAACGGCGAGCCCCTCGGGGGGATGCAGGTCATGGGCTTGCTCGAAACCCGCAACCTCGACTTCCAGAACGTGGTGCTGCTGGGCTTCAACGAGGGAGCCGTCGGCATGGCCCGCCGCGAGAGCCTCCTGCCCGAAAGCCTCCGAAGGGCCTACGGTCTGCCCACGGCCTCGCAGCAAGACGCCATCACAGCCTACCTCTTCTACCGCCTGGCCCAGCGCGCCCAGAACATCGCCCTGGTCTATGACTCGGCCCTGGGCCAGAACGCCAAGGAGATGAGCCGGTACGCGCTCCAGGCCCTGCACGAGCTGCCCTGGAAGATCCGCCACCAGCAGCTCGACCAGCAGATGGTCCCCGCCGCCACGCCTTCCATCACCGTGGCCAAAAGCCCGGAAATCCTCCAGGCCATCCAGCAGTTCCAGAATGCCCAGGAGCCCGCCGCCAGGCGCCTTTCGGCCACGGCCATCAACACCTACCTGGCCTGCCACCTCAAGTTCTACTTCCGCTACGTGCTGCAACTCAAAGAGCCTGAGGAAATCAACGACAAGACGGGCCCGCAGTTCGTCGGGCAGGTGCTGCACCGCGCCCTGGAGCTGCTCTACGGCCAGTGGCTGGGCAAGACCCTCGACGCCGAGGGCCTGCGCCTAATGAAAGGCCGACTGGGCCAGGCCCTGGAGCAGGCCCTGCGCGAAATCCTCAAGACCCCGGAAGAGAAGCCCTTGCAGCTCGACGGCAACCAGCTCGTGCTTAGGCAGATCGCCAAGCTCTACCTCCAGAAGGTGCTCGACCACGACCTCGGGCAGGTTCCCTTGCAGATCCTGGCCGTGGAGGATCAGCAGTTCAACGGCAACATCACCACGCCCAGCGGCAAGGAGTTCGCCCTGACGGGCATCGTGGACCGCCTGGACCGCAAGGGCGACAGTTTCCGCCTGATCGACTACAAGACCGGCGGCGACAAGCTCCGGTTCAAGGACCTCGACGGCGTTTTCGAGCAGCACGGCGGCAGCCAGTATAAGGTCGTGCTCCAGACGCTGCTCTACCTGCGGCTGTTCCGCCAGGCCCGCGGCAACCCGCCCGCCGAGCCCCATGTTTACGCCCTGCGCGAGCTCGACCAGCAGCTCTTCGACACGCGCCTGGTCCTGGGCAAGCTGCCGCTCGACCACGCCCTGGCCGAGGCCATCCTGCCCGAGTTCTGGGGCCGCCTGGGCGAGCTGCTCGACGAGCTGGCCGACCCCGAGCTGCCTTTCGACCAGACGCCCGAGCGCAAGACCTGCGAGTTTTGCGCCTACCAGCGCATCTGCGCCCGCGACTGATGCCTAGTCGTGTTAAAGAACAAGTGCCAGCGTCCGACAAAATCGGGCTGTTCCGTCCATCCCGAAGGGAGACGGGGTTCTTTGTAGGAGTGTGTGGGTAGCGCAAAAGGGATTGACACGGGCAAAATCAAGTTTTCAGGTCAGGATGTAGATGACGGCCTTGAGGGTCTCGGTCTTCCTGTATCCCCTTGCCTTGGCCTTGGCTGCCTGGAACAGGGAGTTGAATCCCTCGAGTATTCCGTTGGTTATGCGGTTTTCGGCCCAGTTGACGATGCCGGCCCAATGCCGCTTGATGGTCCTGGCCGCCTCGACGATCTGGGGGATCCTGCTGTGGGTGGCCCACCAGTACCACTTCTTGAGCAGGCCTTCAAAATCCGCCTTTTTCTGGGCCGCGTAG
>JAIFMG010000004.1 GCA_020048645.1 Bacteroidota bacterium
CTTCAGCCCGCCGCGGCGCATCATGCCATCCCTTCGGGATTTCGCCCGGCATCCCCAGTGCAAGAAAATCAATTGCGGCGGGCTTCAGCCCGCCGCGGCGCATCATGCCATCCCTTCGGGATTTCGCCCGGCATCCCCAGTGCAAGAAAATCAATTGCGGCGGGCTTTCAAGCCGCCGAGGAAAATCAATTGCGGCGGGCTTCAGCCCGCCGCGGCGGATCATGTCATCCCTTCGGGATTTCGCCCGGCATCCCCCGTCGCGCCCACGGATTTGACGTTTCCAAGTCCCTTCGGGACGTTGGAAAGTCATTCCCCATTATCCATTCCCCCCTTTTTCCCCGAAAAAAACCGTAAATTCGCACCGAAGGTCCACCCCAAAACGACAGCGCATGGAACTGATACTGACCGAACAGAAGCGGCACAGCTTCGCCGACTACCTTTCCTGGGCCGACGAGGCGCGCCGGGAGCTTTTTGACGGCCTGGCCCGCCTGATGTCCGCGCCCGGGCGGCGACACCAGAAGGTTTCTGGCAGATTGTTCTACACCTTCTACAACCATTTGCGGGGCAAGCCCTGCGAAGTCTATTCGGCGCCCTTCGACGTCCGGCTGCCGCGGAACGGCGAGACGCGGGACGAGCAGATTTTCACGGTGTTGCAGCCCGACCTGGTAGCCGTCTGCGACCTGGCGAAGCTCGACGAGAAAGGCTGCCTGGGCGCCCCCGACCTGGTGGTCGAGATCAGCTCGAAGAGCACCGGCACCCGCGATTTCAAGGATAAGTTCGCCATCTACGAGCGCAGCGGCGTGCGCGAGTACTGGATCGTGCTGTCCGAGATGGACCTGGTGCAGCAGTTCGTCCTCGACGGCGAAGGCAAGTTCCGGCTCCAGCGGGTAGGCGCTCCCGGCGACAGCCTACGCTCGCACGTCCTGCCCGAGCTCGAAGTGGACCTGCGCGAGGTCTTCGCCGAGTGAGGCTTGGCGCGGAAAGACAGCGGGACTCCTTCGCCGCAGGCTCGCCGCAGGTTCACCGCAGGCCCCCTTCGCCGCAGGACCCCCCAACCCCCTGAAAGGGGGAGAAAGACGCTTCGCCGCGGAAAAAGCCCCCTTTCAGGGGGTTTGGGGGTCTTTCCGAGCCGTTGCGTGGGACGTTTCCAAGTCCCTTCGGGACGTTGGAAAGTCCTTCACCATTATCAATTATCCATTATCCCCTTGACCATGGAATACATTTGGCGGAAACTGGACTCGGGCAGGCCCGACTTGGCCTTGGCATTGTCCAAGTCATTGAACGACATGCCTTTGCCGCTGGCGGACATGCTGGTGCAGCGGGGCGTGTCGGACTTCGAGCAGGCGCGGACCTTCTTCCGGCCGAGCCTGGACATGCTGCACGACCCTTTCCTGATGCGCGACATGGACAAGGCCGTGGCGCGCTTGCGCGAGGCGGTCGAGCAGGGGCAGCGCGTGATGGTCTATGGCGACTACGATGTCGATGGCACCACTTCCGTCACGGTGATGTTCGATTTCCTGCGGGGCTTCCATCCCGAAGTGGTCTATTACATCCCCGACCGCTACACCGAGGGCTATGGCGTGTCGTACCAGGGCATCGACAAGGCGCATGAGCTGGGCTGCGCGCTGATTGTCAGCATCGACTGCGGCATCACGGCCACCTGCCAGATCCAGTACGCCCGGCACCGGGGCATCGACTTCATCGTGTGCGACCACCACGAGGCGGGGCATGGCGTGCCGCCGGCGGTGGCGGTGCTCGACCCCAAGCGGCCCGATTGCGGCTACCCGTACAAGGGCCTCTCGGGTTGCGGGGTGGCTTTCAAGTTGATGCAGGCCTATTGCCAGGACCAGGGCTGGCCGCTGGAGCGCATCCTGCCCTACCTGGACCTGCTGTGCGTGAGCATCGGCGCGGACATCGTGCCCATGACGGGCGAAAACCGCGTGCTGGCGCATTTTGGCCTGCGGCGGCTGAACGAGGAGCCGAGGCTGGGCCTGCGCAAGCTGATGGAGGTCGCGGGCGCGCTCAAACTGCCCGAAGGCCCGGACGAGGATCCGCCGAAGGCCAACATGACCATCTCGGACGTGGTGTTCCAACTGGGGCCGCGGATCAACGCCGCCGGAAGGCTCGGCTCGGCGCTCGTGGCCGTGGAGCTGCTGCTCTGCCAGGAGCCCGAGCGGGCCGAGGAGCTGGCCAAGTTCCTGGACGAGAACAACCAGACCCGCCGCACCATCGAGAAGCAGATCGTGGAAGAGGCCGTCGAGCTGCTCGAGGCCGACGCGGATTTCCCTGGGCGCGTCAGCACCGTGGTGGCCAAGCTGGGCTGGCACAAGGGCGTTGTGGGCATCGTGGCCTCGAAACTGGTGGAGCGCTACTACCGCCCCACGCTGGTGCTGGCCGAAAAGGAGGATGGCACGCTGGTCGGCTCGGCCCGCTCGGTCGAGGGCTTCAGCGTCTATGACGCGCTCGCGGACTGCGCCCCGCTGCTCGACAAGTTCGGCGGGCACCAGGCGGCCGCTGGCCTGAGCCTGCGCAAGGCGAATTTCGAGGCCTTCAAGCAGGCGTTCGACGAGGCCGTGGCGCGGCGCATCACCCCCGAGCAGAAGATCCCCAAGCTGCAAATCGACGTGGAGCTCCAGCTCAACGACCTGACGGCCAAGTTCATGCGGCTCGTCAAGCAGTTCGCGCCCTTCGGGCCGGAGAACCTGCCGCCCTACTTCGCCACCCGCGGCCTGCTCGACGCGGGCAGCCGGCTGGTGGGCAAGACGGGCGAGCATGTCAAGTTCATCTTCAAGCAGGCGATGTTCGAGCTGGAAGGGCTGGGGTTTCTGCCCGAGCACCAGGCCGAGCCGGCGCCCGCCGAGGTCTGGCGTCCGCTGCGGGTGGGCGACCATGTGGGCGCGTGCTGGCTCGGGGCGCCCTGGGAGGCCGCGGAAGGCGCCGAAATGGCCCTCGAATGGCTATCCGTTTTTTTTGGCGCCGAGCTTTCCGCCCTGCCCACGGCCGGGCAGTTGGCGCAGGGCCAGGTAGCGCCCCGCTGGGAGGCCGCTGGGCGGCAATGGCAGGGCCAGGCCTGGCTCTGGCCCCTGGCCGAAAACGCGGCGCCCGTGCCCAACCCGCTGGTTATGAGTGCCAAGAAGCGCTACTTCGAGATGGATGGCATCGGCTTTTTCATGGCCGACCGCCTGCCGATGCTCAACGCGGGCAAGCCGATTTCAGCCTGTTTCCACCTCGAAGAAAACGAGTTCAACGGGAAAGTTTTCTTGCAAATGCGGATCATCGACCTGAAAACCTAGGCTTCCGCTTTGGTGGCTTGCCGGGGCTTTGCTACTTTGAGGCAAACCTTCAAGCCCCCGCGCATGGCCCAACTGCTGCTCAAAACCCACAACTGGCTCGATTCGAGGCTGAAATTCCCGAACCTCACGGCGGGACAGATCGGCCTCCAGGTTGGCATCGGCCCGGCGCGGCCTTGCCAGAGCGACTGGTTGAAGATGCAGCAGAAAGTCGGCCGCTTCGGGATGGTCGTGGCCATTGACCGCGACGAGGCCCGGCTGGAACGCGCGCGGCAGTTCGCCGAAAAGTGGCAGCTCAACGTGCTGTTTGTCAGGCAGATGCCCTGCGAAGGCGAAGCACGCTTCGAGGGCCTCGACCAGAGCCTCGCCCGGGCGCGGGTCAACCTGGAGAAGGTCTCGCAGGTGAGCTTCCTGCCCACGGCGGAAAACTTTTGGCTGTTGGAGCAGGCGCGGCAACTGCTGGTCCAGATGGAGGACGCCAGCATCAGCCTGCCCCTGCCGCTTTCCAGCGAATCGGACTGGCATGCGGCGCAAGCCGTCGTGGCGCTGCTGGTCGAGCACGGCTTCACGGTGAAGCTGCGCCGCAAGTGGAGCTTCCTCTGGTGGAACCTGAACCAGTTGTGGCACCTGCGCGAAAGCCACGTCCGCGGCGGGCAGTGCCTGCTGCTGGCCTGCAAGGGCGCGCACCAGATCCGCTGGTTCCAGTCGTATTCCTGAGCGGGTGGGGCGGGGCCTACTGGCCGATGATCTTGACCAGCACGCGTTTCTTGCGCTTGCCGTCGAACTCGCCGTAGAAGATCTGCTCCCAGGGGCCAAAGTCGAGCTTACCGGCGGTGATGGCCACGACGACCTCGCGGCCCATGATGGTGCGCTTGAGGTGGGCGTCGGCGTTGTCTTCGTAGGTGTTGTGTTTGTACTGCGAATGGGGCAGCTCGGGCGCCAGCCGCTCCAGCCAACTCTCGTAATCCTGGTGCAGCCCCGACTCGTCGTCGTTGATGAAGACGCTGGCGGTGATGTGCATGGCGTTGACCAGCACGAGCCCTTCCTGTATCTGGCTTTCGACCAGGCAGTTTTCCACTTCGCGGGTGATGTTGATCAGCTCGCGGCGGGCGCTGGTGTTGAACCAGAGTTCTTTGCGGTAGGATTTCATGTTCTCTTTTTTGGGGATGTTCGGCGGGGTTTCCTTCCGCGAAGATTCTAAATTCTGGCAAGTCCTCAAACCCTGGCGGCGTTTTTTTTCGCCCCGCGGGCGCGGCCTTGCGGCGGGGCTTTTCGGTCTGGGCGAAAATGCCGAACTTGTGGGAAACTTTTGGCGCCCCCATGAACCTCAAGGAGATTGAAGACCTGGAACTTGAGCTGCTGCTCGAAGCGATCTACCGCCGCTATGGCCACGATTTCCGGCTCTACGCGCAGGCTTCGATGCGCCGCCGCGTGCAGGGCCTTCTGCCGCAGTTCCGCTGCGAGCGCATCAGCCAGCTCATCCCCATGATGCTGCACCAGCCCGCCGAGTTCAAGCGGATGCTGCCCCAGTTTTCCGTAACGGTTACGGAGATGTTCCGCGACCCCGATTTCTACCTGGCCCTGCGCAAAAAGGTGGTGCCTTACCTGCGCACCTATCCCTTCATCAAGATCTGGCTGGCCGGATGCGCCACGGGCGAGGAGGTCTATTCGCTGGCCATTCTGCTCAAGGAAGAAGGCCTCTACGACAGGGCCACCATCTTTGCCACCGACTTCAACGACGCCGCCCTGCAAGTGGCCCGCGATGGCATCTACCCCATCGACAACCTGCGCGAGTTTTCCACCCAGTACCAGCTCGCTGGGGGCAGCGATTCGCTTTCCAGCTACTTCTACGCGGGTTTCGAGAACGTCATCATGGACCAGTCGCTGCGCGAGCGCGTCACCTTCGCCAACCACAACCTGGTTACCGATGGCGTCTTTGGCGAGATGCACCTGGTCTTTTGCCGCAACGTGATGATCTACTTCCAGCGCGAACTGCAAAACCGGGTGCTTCGCCTTTTCCGCGACAGCCTGATACACAAGGGTTTCCTCTGCCTGGGCAGCAAGGAGACCATCAGTTTCCTCGACGACAGCCAGACCTTCGACACGCTCGACCCCGATCATCGCATCTACCGCAAGAAGTTGATCTGATTTCCCATTTTTAGCAACAATTCTGGCGATTCCAGAGCCAAACCCAAGTAGGCTCACGGATGCCTCATGGGCTTTCGCAAACGTTTGATATTTAGTTAAATCATTGTATTTCAATGGTTTAACATTGGCTTTACCGTATATTTCGGATAAGTTCATCCGATACGCTTCGCAGCGCGGTGGCGACAGTTGGCCCACGCGATTCGCCAGTTCGCAGGATTTCGATTTGAGGGGAACTGGCCGCGGCGTATGTTTGCATCGTTCCCAATCGGAAGCGGAGAGCCGCCAACGAAACCGAAAGGGACAAAGCTCGAACACGACAGGCAGGCCCAAGCTGGCCAAGTCCTTGTCAGTGAGCTACAAACAAACCGATGTCGAACCCATTTTCTTGCTCGCTTCACCATGAAAACATCCGTTTTGAAGCCGAAACAGAAGTCCCACGGGGCACAGACAACAGTTTTTCACCAAAAAACACTTTCTACCATGAAAAAGAACGCAAAGTACTTCGCCGCCATAGCCGCCCTGGCCTTCAATCCTTTCCAGAGCCAAGCCAACGAACTGATGCTCAACGACAGCATCACCCTGCCCACCAGCATCCAGGCCAAGTTGCAGCAACGCAGCGCCAACGAGTTCATGCTCAGCGTGATCAAGCCCAAGGCAACAGACCTCAAGGTCTTCCTCATCGACCAGAACGGCGTGGTCGTCCACCGCGGCAACATCGAGAGTGGCACCCACATCCGCCTGACCCACGACCTGTCCAAGCTCAGCGATGGCGAATACACCTACCAGATCCACCGCGGCAACCAAGTCGTCTTCGAGCAGAAGATCACCAAGGGCGACATCGAGCCGGTCTTCGAAGTGGCTGAAGTTCAGGCCAATATCCAGTCCTACGGCGACAACTTCGCCATCGTCCATGTCCGCAAGCCCGCCGACGAAGTCGTGAAGATCAAGCTTTCCGCACCCGACGGACGCCTGCTGCACGTCAAACGCCTCGGCCGTGGCGAAACCCACTTCCGCATCGGCTTCGACTTGGCCTCCTACGGACTGTCTTCTTGCAACATCGAGGTCTTCCACGAAGGAGCCTCCATCCAAACTGCCGACATGGCCATGCAGCCCGCCAACCGCTAAGCATCCCATTTCCAAGATTTTTCCCCGTGATTGTTGTTTCGTGTTTGACTTGTGAACCCCTGCCTTCCCGTGGCAGGGGTTTTCTTTTTTGGGGCGATGCGCCGCCGCGCCAAATGGCCGCATCTTGCGCCTTTGATATGCCGCCCCTTCGGCGCTTTCGCAGCGAAGCCCGCCCTCCAAAAGGCGCGCAGCCCTGAAATCTTGAGGCTTCCGCGGGATTCCAATCGTATTCCGGGGCAATGGGCTTATGGCATTGATTTTCAGTTGTTTGTGGAAAAATATAAAAATAGGGTAGGGGAGTTGACTTTCGCGGGCGCCAAAAAATCGAATCCGCGGCGGAATCGCGCGCCGATGTTCGTCGGCCCGCTTGCGAGTAATCTAGCCAGGAAAGATTCCACCCATCGATCCTGATCTTCCAAGTTCAAGCAAGGAAAATGCAACACCCGAAGGGTTCGCCCAAATCCGGCCAGCGGCTTTCCCGAAGGCCCGCCGTGTCGCCTTGGGTCGTTTCGCGTAATTCTATTGAACATAATAATAATTATGTGAAAAATATGGATTCAAAATTCGCATTGAACCCCTACGGGGTTCTGGTTCGTGGAGATTCGCCGTTCCCCCGGATTTCATCCGGGGCTATTCACATTCAATCCCTTCGGGATTCGAGCCCACCGAACCTTTTCCATGGACAAAAAAAATTTCGTGCCCTTCGTGCCTTTCGTGGACAAAAAAAATCCGCGCAATCCGTGGACAAAAAAAATTTCGTGCTCTTCATGCCTTTCGTGGACAAAAAAAATCAGCACAATCCGTGGACAAAAAAAATTTCGTGCCCTTCATGCCTTTCATGGACAAAAAAATTTCGTGCCCTTCGTGCCTTTCGTGGACAAAAAAAATCCGCGCCCTGCGTACCTTTCGTGGACAAAAAATTTCGTGCCCTTCATGCCTTTCATGGACAAAAAAATTTCGTGCCCTTCATGCCTTTCATGGACAAAAAAATTTCGTGCCCTTCATGCCTTTCATGGACAAAAAATTTCGTGCCCTTCATGCCTTTCATGGACAAAAAAATTTCGTGCCCTGCGTGCCTTTCGTGGACAAAAAATTTCGTGCCCTTCATGCCTTTCGTGGACAAAAAAAATTTCGTGCCCTTCGTGCCTTTCGTGGACAAAAAAAATCCGCGCAATCCGTGGACAAAAAAATCCGCGCAATCCGTGGACAAAAAAATCCGCGCCATTCGTGGACAAAAAAAGAAGCCTTCCCAGTTGGGAAGGCTTCTTTGGAAGGAATCGCGTTGCCGATCAGCGATTTAGGAAGACTTTCTGGCGGAGGATGCTCTCGCCAGAGCGGACTTCGAGGATGTAGATTCCGGTGGCGGCTGTCGTCTGCCAGAGCTCGGCGGAGGCCGGCGAGCGGAGGCTTTCGAGCTGCTTGCCAGTCAGGTCGAACAGGCGGGCGTCGATGCCTTCTTGGCCTTCGGTCTGGATGCTGATCCAGGAGCCTTCGGTGCCGATGGAGATGCCCGTTTCGACGGTTTCGACCTCGGTGGTGGTCGGCGGGAAGAAGTGCAGCAGGAAGCGGCTATCGATGGTGCCGCGGGCAAGTTGCAGGCTGACGACGGGCCTTTGGCGCAGGTCGATCATGTCGCCGGTCTGGAGGTCTTCGAGGAAGACGAAGGCCGACGAGGGGATGTTGGTCATTTCGAGCACGCGGAGGGAGTAGGTGCCCGCGGTGCCGACGATGATGCCCATCGGGACGGTTCCGGCGGCGGCCATGTCGGGGTAGCTGTTGATGATGACGCTGGCGCCTGCTGCGCTGGTGTAAAGCTCCGCCATGCGGGCGTTGCCGCTGGTGAAGATTTCGGAGTCGTAGGTGTCGAAACCACTGGCGGCGTTCTGGCTAAAGCGGACGACAGCGTCGCGGCTGAATCCGTTGCCTTCGATGGCCAGGCGCAGGATCTGGTCAGGCGAGGAAGCCTTGAAGAACTCGCCGGTTCCGTGGGTGCGGGCCGCGGGGGCGATGTCGATGGAGCCAGTGGGGTGCACGGGCGAGACGCGGATCCAGAAGCCCTGCATGGGAGGAACCAAGCGAGTGCCTCCGCCCGCTCCCACTCCACTGCCGGCCTGGTTGTAGGTGGCGTAGGCGCCATTGTCGTAGAACCAGATGGTCGAGTAGGTCTGCGTCATGGTGCAGCCGGTGGGCGCGACCTCGGAGCCCCAGTCCAGGTAAGACGGATAGGGGTTGCCGACCATGTTGTAGCCGTGCTTGTAGATGTTGGGAGTCTGGGTGAGGCCCGCGGCGGAAACGTCGGCGGTGTTGAACGGCCCGTTGAAGTTCAGGGTCTTGACCGTGGCGACGTCCTTGTAGAAGTAGCCGCGGCCGGGAGTCAGGGCCGTGGAGTTGTCGGGCACGGCGGCCCAGTTTCCACCCGGCTCGTTCCAGGTGTAGAGGCGGGTGTTCGGGGCGCTCATGTCCATGACGGCCGCGGTGGCGCCAATGACGGCGGGTGAGATCATGAAGTAGCGGTTGACGGCGGTGGTGAACTCCATGCGGGCGTGTTCGGGGTTGTTGATGGTGCCCTTCGGGAGGAAGCTGGCCACGCGGCGAGCGTCGTCGTTCTCGGACTTGAGCACGAAGCAGGTCGTGCCGGCATTGAGGTGGGCCGTCGCGCCGGTCTCGAGCGTCATGGACGATCCGCCCGCCAGGGCCAGCACGCCGTTGTTGATGGTCATGGCACTGGTAACGGTGGTAACTCCGTCCATGTCAAGCAGGACCTGGTTGCCGGCGCCGTTTTCGCTGACCAGGTTGTGGAAGGCCAGGGCATTGCCCGTAACGGTCTGGTTGGCCGTGCCGTCGAAGGTCGCGGTGTTCGAGCGCAGGTTGATGGCCCCGTTGTTGACCACGTTGCCTTCAAAATCGAGGGCGAAGTTGCCGGCCGTAACGTCGAGGGTGTTTCCACTGGTGGTGGTCAAGGTTCCGCCTACGCTTTTCGGGCCGTTGAGGTTGACCTCGTTGTCGATGTAAACGTTGGCCGTTCCGCTGGCGGGGAACTCGAAGTCGGTGGTGGTCTGCGCGCCCGAGGTTCCGTTGTACTTGAGCACGCCCGTGCTTACGTAGCTCAGGCTGTAAGGCCCAGCTCCCGCCAGCAGTTCGCCGGATGTGAAGGTGATCGTGTCTTTGATTGCCTTGTTCTCGTTGAGGGTAACGCTTGCCGGAGAGCAATTGATGATGATGTTGGACGGCCTTTCGCCAGAAGCAGGCCATTCGCCACCCGAATTGATACCGACAAGGTTCTGGTACTCCAGCACCGAGGTTGGCCCGTAGATGGGATAGTTGGTGATCGTGCCAGGAGTGCCCGTAACCAGCACGCGCCCGTTGATGGTCGTGACGCGGGTTCCGCCATCGAGGCCAAAGTTGAGGTTCGCGCCCCCACCGATTTCGATGGTGGCTGAAGCTGCGACTTCCAGCCGCCCAGCACCATAGGCCGCGACGGTGTTGTTGGAGTTCGCGAAGTCAATTTTCCCACTGGCTTGTGAATCAATGATTTGATGCGGGCCATTTTTCACGGCCAACTCACCATTGCCGGACATGGTCAGGACATTGCCGTTGAGGTCGAGGTCGCCTCCTGCGAGCGTGAGCACCTCGCTACCGGTCCCGTTGATGTCCAAATTGCCCAGCATGAGGGCCTTTCCGCCTGTCTTCTGGATGACCAGGAAGCCAATCTCGGGCACGTCCATGTTCTGGTCTTCGGAGCCCGAGAGGAACAAAGCACGGTTGCCGGAAAGGCCGCCTTGGATGTCCAAATCGCCTTCCACCCAGATGTCGTTGCCGTTGTCGCCGTCGAGTGTCAAGATTGCGCCAGTTTCCACGGTGAAATCGCCTTTGACCAGGATGTCGTGGTTGTTTTCGTAGGCGGGAGAGCCTCCTCCGTAGTTGTGCGTGGTGGCGTCGGCCGAGAAGGTCAGGTTGTTGAACACGTTGTGGCCCACCAGGGTCTGGGGCTGGGTGATTTGGGCATCATAGCGTTTGTCTTCAGCGGGCACGCCGCCGGAGGACGCGTCGGCGAAGCCAATCTGCGTATGCAGGACGCCGCCCACGTTGGTGTTGCCAGGGGGATAAGCCGAAACGAAGGAGCCCGCGTTAGAAATCCAGACATGGAAGCCCACCGGAGCGCTGCTGCCAATCGCGGTCTTGGGAATCTGGATTTCCAAGAAGGAAGTGGCGCTGCCCGAAACGGCCGACAGGTCGGCGATGGTCGCGCCGACTTTCAGCTCGGTCCATTGGCCCGTGCCCAGGTTCTCGAAGGTGAAGTAGTGCTCGGGCGTGTAGAGCGGCGGGAAGCTGGCGCCGTTCCAGGTCGCGGGCGTTCCAGTGGTACCTGGGTTGTTGTCCACGGCGATGTTGACCACTTGGCCCGAGCTGAAGCCGCTGCCGAGCAGGAAGTAGAAGTAGTCGTTGTTCCAGATGATGTCGAGCGTGTGGCTGCCTGCGGTGCTCGTGGCCGAAACTTGCGAGGTGGTGGGGAGCCATTCTTCGCAGCCCGTCGTCGCGCCGTCCACGACGACGTCCGTGGGAGCGGCGACGTTCACGGTGTATTGGTAATCAGCCGTATAAGCCACCGAAGCCAACCAGTCGTCCACGACAGGCGCGCCCGTGTAGCCCATGTGCGAGGTGAAGACGTTGTACTTGATGGTCGTGTTGTAGCAACGGCCAGGCAGGGTGAAGTTTACGCTGCTTGCGCCCGCGGGATCCTGGATCAGCAGGGTGCTGGTGCTCCAGTTGTCGTCGGTGTAACGCAGGAAGACCCGCTCGTTGGCGTCGGCATTGCCAGTGAGCTGTACTGTAACCGTCTGGGCGCCGTTCGTAACGCTGGGACCGGGATTGGTCACGGAGGCGATTCCGACAGGTTGCTGGCTCCAATCCATGACCATGAAAGTGCTCTGCGATTCGCGCCACTTGAAGGTGTACCATTTGCCATTGGTCATGCTGAACTCCATGTCGCCGCCCGGAGAGATCAAGTTCGTCTGCCGCGAGCCCATCGCGATGCTGGCGTTGCCGTTGGCTTGCCATGTTCCCAAGTTGTAGAACTTGAAACGCTGCTTGCCGTTGGAATCGCCATCGTCCGCCGTGGCGAATTGCCGGGTGAAGAGGTAGGAATCCTCCCGGCCCTGTACCATGAGGCTGCCGGTCAGGAAGTTGTTGAACTCACCGCGCACCTCGCGGGGCCGCACGATCAGCGTGTAGTTGGCACCGCCGTTGTTGTTGCCGCTGAAGGTGCCCAGGTCGCGGTCGGCCTCGGCCAATCCTGCCCCGCTGGTGTAAACGTAGTACTCGAATGTGGTCTCCTGCGTGAAGGGGCCCACCGAGTAGGTAACCGAACTGGCTCCCGCCGGGTTGAGCTCGACCTGCGTCCAGGTGGCTTCGTTGTCGGTGGTGTAGCGCAGATAGACCCGCTGCTCGGCCGGAGCGTTGCCGCTGAGGCTGATGACGATGTTCTTGGCCGCCGGATCGCTGCTGTTGGCAGGATTGGCCACGCCCGTGATGGTTACAGGGGCCGAGCTGAACTCATAGACAAGGGCCTCCTGTGCCGTCGGGTTCCAGCGGAAAAGGTAGTGCTTGTTTTGGCTGTGGTTGAAGCTCATGTTGGTGCCCAGCGCGCCAATGGCCGTTACCTTGGTGCCGAAGCTGACGCTGGCGCCGGCGCCGAAGCTGCTGGCGCCGTTCTGGAAGTAGAACTGGCTGGTTCCGCTGGCGGCCGTAATCTGGCCCACGTGCTGGTAGTGGCCCGCCCAACCGGTGTTCATTTGCCACATGGTGCTGCCGAAGCCGTTGAAGCTGCCGCGGACCTCGTAGAAATCCTGCACCGTGTAGCTGTAGTTGCTGCCGCCGTTGGTGTTGAAGCTGATGGTGGCCAGGTCCGAGTCGGCCACGGCGACGCCGGGCACGCTGGTGAACACGTAGTAGCGCACGGTGGTTCCGGCGCTCTTGTCGGGGACGCTCACCACGACGCTGGCCGAGCTCGGGTCGGTTTCGACCAGGGTGCTGGTGCTCCAGTTGTCGGTGGTGTAGCGCAGGTAAACCCGCTCGTTGGCGTCAGGTGTGCCCGAGAGGCTGACCGTTACCTCGCGCGCGCCGCGGCCGACGCTGCCCGTGGGGCCGCTCACGCCCGTGATGCTGATGGGCGCCTGGTCGAACTGCATCACGTAGCCCTGGTCGGTGCCATTCCAGCGGAAGACGTAGAACTTGTCCTGCGTGTGGCTGAAGCTCATGTTGGCGCCGCCTGCCGTCATGCCCGTGATCTTGCTGCCCAGGGTGATGGCCGCGCCGGTGCCGTAGTCTTGCGTGGGCTTGTGGAAGCGGAAATTGGTGCTGCCCGAGG
Organism: Bacteroidota bacterium; assembly: GCA_020048645.1. GTDB lineage: Bacteria > Bacteroidota > Bacteroidia > Bacteroidales > UBA6013 > UBA6013. Next base: position 12,931 of record JAIFMG010000004.1, read on the forward strand.
CCTCGGTGAACTGCCGCGTGTAGCCCAGGATGCTGCCAACGCCCGTGGCCGTGAGCTGCCAGGTGGCGTCGATGCCGAAGTTGTTCTGCGTGGCCTTGATTTCCTGCGTGCTGGTGAGGCTGTAGCTGTAATTGCTGCCCCCGTTGTTGTTCAAAGAAAAGGCCATCGCGTTCTGGTTGGCGACGGTCGCTCCCGCGACGCTGGTAAAGGCGTAATAGTCCACCGTCGAGCCCGGCTCCTGCGCCGGGATGTCGAAGGTGGCCGAACTGCCGCTGGGCGTGGCCGTGCCCAGCGTGAAGCTGCCGCCGTTGACGCGGTAGGCCACGTAAACCACTTGGCTGGCGTCAGGTGCTGCCGTCAGGTTCACCGTAACGGTCTTCGCGCCCAGCGCCTGGCCCGTGCCCGTAGGGCCGCTCACGCCCGTGATGGTGGCCGGGCTGTTGTCGAACTCCATCACGATGCCCTCGTTCGTGGCGTTCCAGCGGAAAAGGTAGTACTTGTTCTGCGTGAAGGCGAAGCTCATGTTGCCGCCGCCGCTGGTCATGCTCGTGATCGGCGAGTTCACCGTGATGGCCGCGCCCGTGCCCCAGCTCGTGGCGGGTTTGTAGAAGTTGAAAGTGGCCGTGGCGCTGGCTTCCGTGAACTCGCGGCCGTAGATCTGGTATGAACCTGAAGTGTTCATCTTCCACAAGCCAGCGTATCCGAAATTGTTGACGTTGCTCTTGACCAGGTTGTAATCCGTAACGGTGTAAGAATAGTTGGATCCGCCGTTGTTGATGAGGTTGATGGTGTACCAATCGGCCTTCGCTCCTGTGATGGTCATGCCATCGCCTGAAGTGAAAACGTAATAGCGCACCGTCTTGGCCGTGGTGTGGAATGAAGCCGGAATATCGAAGGTGCAAGTCGTTCCGGAAACCGCCATCTCGGCGACGGTGGAAGTGGCGAAGTTGTCGTCGGTGTAGCGAACATAGACGCCTTGACCTGCGGAAATGTTTCCATCAAGTGTCGCGGTGATGGTGTTGGGGCTGTAAACGTCGATGGCCGCGCTCCCGCTCACGCTCCCGCTGGAGACGCTTCGCACGGGGCCTTGAACCTCGAAGAAAATCAGTCGGTTGGGAGGAGGGTTTCCGTTCCCCTGGGTCTTGAAGACGTAATTGTAGCTGGTGTTCGCCGCATTAATTACCATAGAGCCACTTGTACCCGACACCGTTGGTGAATACTCCGTCTCTGGAACAACCGAGACGTCTGACCCAGACGTAATGGTCCACTCGGTGTTGTTGGAATCCCAGGCAGTTACGGTTCTGAAGTACTGGTTACCAACCCCAGTGGCCTGTCGAGTCAATATGCGCGATCCACCTGCACCTGGGGAAAAAGAAACAATGTTCCCAGGAGTCCACCCTCCAACAAATTGCCCAATCAGCCCATTTTGCGCCCTCCCTGCCAGCGAACCAGCCAGGAGCAAGGCCAGGAGGAAGGGCCATCTCCTCCAGTCGTTATTTTTTGTTGATTTTCCCATGACTCAAAGTTTTTTGTGTTTCGTGTTGTGCATTGCTTGTCGTGATGTTCGCGAAGGAACAAAGGATTTTCATATCTTTTATTACTTTTGCCGATGGAATCCAACATCACCAGGCTCGCCACCCCCTGGAAATTCCCGTGTTGGTTTTCATACGGAATTGATTGTCAAAAGTTTGAGAAACAACCACCGCTGCCGAGATTTGCAGCCATTCTAAAAAAAAGACCTGCGAGCATGAAGCCAAGACGCCCCAAAATCTGCTATTGCATGTGCATCTACAAAGATGAACTGCGCGAGACCATCGAGCGGGAGAGCCTGCGTACCGTCGAACAGGTGCAGCAAAGCACCGGAGCGGGGACGGGCTGCACCGACTGCCTGGACTGGATCCAGAACCTCATCGCGGCGGTTGAAGCCGAAGCCAAGCCGGCGGCCTGCCCCCAAAGACAGGCCCAGGCCGGCTAAGGTTGCCTCAAAGCGAGCGGAGGATTTCCAGCGCTTCTTCGACATGGCGCGTGACGTTCATCTGCGAGTTGAACACGTGCCGCACGAATCCCTCGGCGTCCACCACGTAAGTAACCCGGCCCGGGATCAGCCCGAACATGTCGGTCGGAACGTCGAACAACTGCCGCACCTTGTTGTCGATGTCGGAAAGCAGCACGTAGTCCAGGTTGTGCTTCAGGGCGAAAGCCGCGTGCGACTCGGGCGAGTCGGCGCTGATGCCGATGACCAGCGCGCCCACGTCCTCGAACTCGGCGAAATGGTCGCGGAAGGTGCAGGCTTCCTTGGTGCAGCCGGGCGTCTCGTCCTTGGGGTAGAAGTAGATGACCATCTTCTGGCTGCCCCGGACGGTGGTGATGTCGAAGGCCTGTCCGTTCTGGTCGAGCAGGCTGAAGTCGGGAACCCGGTCCCCTACCCCAATGGCGCCATGTTCCTTTTTGGCCAAGATGCCAATGGCCCCCGTAACGGCGATGCCCAAGGTGGAGAAAACTGCAAGTTTGGCGAATTTTTTCATTCTGGTGATGTTGTATTAAAGCCTTCAAATATAAGCAAAAAGGGTCGTTTTTCATCACAAAAAAACATCCTTTGGCGCGAACGTTTGCAGGATATGCACTAGGCCCTACGCAAAATTACCGTGCTAACCGCAAAGCCTCCGCTTCCCATGCCACGGCGGCCTCTCCGGGCATAGCTGCCGGAAAGACCGCGGCCAGCAAGGCAAGCGCGGGCCTACTGCCCGACAACGCGGATGGTCGCCCCGCGGATCAGCAGCCTTCCGCCGTCGATGACCTCGAGGGTCTGGCAGTCGAACGCGCCGTTGGTCTGGGTGTCGAAGGCATCGCGTATGATGATTGGCGTCTCGAAGACAGGCTCTCCCCCGCTCCACTGCCCGTCCGACCAGACGTTGTTCCCGATCTTCATGAACCTTTGGCTGAGCAGCGGCCTCGGGCTTTTCATGGCCAGACCGCTGGTATCGGTGATGCCGTGGGCGGAAATCAGCTCGATGCCGACAGGCCCCATGATGGTGGAAAGATCGCCGCCCGATAGGCTGACCAGGAGCTCGCTGGAAGACAGTTGCTCAAGCGCGATGGCCGCGGTCGTTCCCAAGGGCAGGAAATCGTCGGCGGAGACGCCCACGACAGGCTCGCTGAAGAGCAGCCGAAAGACCAGCGAGTCGGAAAGCGCGATGGGTTGGTTGGGGAAATGCCGCTCGACGCGGGCCAGCCAGGGCGGGCTCATGTCGGTAAGGCCGGGGAAGAAATAAATCATTCCACCCAGCGAGCCCACGAGCATGTCGGTCTTGCCGTCCAGGTCCAAGTCGCCGACCACGGGTGTGGCCCTCGGACCAACATTATACAAAGGATAATCAATGAAGGTCCCGAAGCTGGGCGCGCCTGGGCTGCCCACGTTGGCGTTATACCGGATGACTCCGGTATTTTGTCCCATGAACAGGTCCAAGTCGCCATCCTGGTCCACATCGACGAAGGCGGGGCTGGCGAAGTAATCGACATTGCCCAGGCCAAAAGGGTTGGCGTCCCAGGAACCGAAACTGGGATTGCTCCAATCGCCGACGTTCGGCACCCAGTAGTTTTGCCCCTTGAAGGATGTCGTGTAAAGATCCAAGTCACCATCCGCGTCAAAATCCTCGAAAACGGGCGAGGAGTAGTTGCCCACGTCAGGAAGCCCGAAGGGGTTGTCCTGCGAATTGGCGAAGGACGGCGAAGCCCCATCGCCCTGGTTCTCGTAGAAGGCGAAACGCCCGTCGTACTGGCCCATGAACCCATCCAAGTCGCCATCGCCGTCGATGTCCGCGAAGGTAGGCCTTCCGTACTGTCCAAAACTGGGAAAATTGAAACTTGCTGCCGGAGCGAAAACGCCTTGGCCTTCGTTCCGTAGGCCAACGACCCGGTTGTCGGCGAACACCATCATATCCAAGTCGCCGTCGGCGTCCAGGTCGGCCAGAGTGGGCGTCGAAATCTCGCCAAAGAAGGGCAAGTTGAATGGTGTTTCGGGTTGCTCGTTCGAGAAAATCGGTTCGGATACGGTGCCCACATTCCGGTAAAACTGCGTTCCTGAGACGTTGCCCAAGTAGAGATCGAGGTCACCATCGCCGTCCATGTCCACCAGCCGAGGTCTTGGCTCTTGGGGCACAGTGTCCAAGCCGAAAGGCGCCGGCTGCCAAGGGCCGAAGGAGTAGCTCGTCGGCGTGCCGCCGTTCTCGGAGAAATAGATCCCGGAGGTCCTGTTGGTATTGCTCACGCCGACAAGAAGGTCATAGTCGCCGTCGTTGTCCAAGTCGGCCAGCTCGGGGCTGCATTTGCCCCCTGGGATTTCGCCAAAGGTAAAACCTAGCTGAAAGCTGGCCGATGTGGGGGTCCCCATGTTTCTCCGAAGAATCAGACCACTCACCAGGCTGCCGGACATCAAGTCCAGGTCCCCATCGCCATCCAGGTCAGCCAGGCTGAAAGATGACCGTTGGCCCAAGGTCTGAAAGCCGAAAGGATTCATGGACGATACGCCCGAGACATACGAGCTCGGACTGCCAATGTTGGGAAAATAGGTCAAATGCCCAAGGCTCCCACCGAGCAGAATGTCGAGGTCGCCGTCGTTGTCCATGTCAGCCAAGCAAGGATCGTTGTTACTGGTAGTCAGGCCCAGCAAGTTGGCGTTGTTGCTGAAAATGGGAGAGTTCGCGTTGCCAGTATTGATGACGCGGGCCACGGTCGGATTCTCGCTCCCCAGCAGCAGGTCGAAGTCTCCATCGCCGTCCAAGTCGCCGTAAGCGGGCAGTCCGGGCTTTAACTGGCTGTGGATGAAGGGCGAAGAAAAAGTGTCGGAAAAGTTAACCTGGGCGACGACGGGCGTGCAAGGCAATACCATGCCAGACAAAGCCGCCACCCGGAGGCCAGCCACACGGCCCAACGAGAGCAACCGCTTGGCCATGAGGCGCTGCCGAGCCGGGCGCCCAGCCGATTTTCGCCATTTCGACAACAGCTTGCCCCATAGCCTGAGGCCAGGATGGAAAAGGGAGAGTCTCTTCATCGTCTTTGATATTGGTTTGAATGGCTGAAAGTTACGAATGCCTTCCAATAAAACGAAGAAAAGCAAGATTATTTTGGGAAATTGCGATAACAATTCATTGGATAGGCCAAAGCGAAACATGGGCTCGCCACAGAAATCCAAAAGTGGGAAACGAGGTGGCCAGGAAACCCGCGCCTGGAAAAATAAAAAAGCCGCAAGCAAAACTTGCGGCTTTTCGTGTACCCAGGGCCGGAGTCGAACCGGCACTCCCGAAGGAACTGGTGTTTGAGACCAGCGCGTCTACCGATTCCGCCACCTGGGCCGTGCTTTTCTGAAATCGGTCTGCAAAAATAGCTTCTTTTTCGGTTTCACCAAACTTTTCGGCCAAAAACTTGATTCCTATCCGCAGAATCGCCGCTTCTCAAACATCCGGCCAACGACAAAGCCCTGCGAGGAATGGCCAAAAAAGCTGTAAACCAGCGCTCTAGCCAGATAGAAAACCACAATGCGCAACGACAGGAACAAGGACAACAGTCGCCAACGGCCAGGGTCACGACTGCCCAAGCGAAGCCAGGCAAGACGACAATTGACCAGTCTTGCGTAACTTCGCGTTCGCAACTCAAGCCAAAATATGATTTCAAGGAACATTTCGCTGGTGCTTTCGAGTGGTGGGGCCCGCGGCATGGCCCACATCGGCGCCATCCAGGAAATCCTAGCCCTTGGGCTGAACATCCGCAACGTCTCCGGCTCCTCGGTCGGTGCCCTGGTGGGCGGTATCCTGGCTTCGGGCCAATTGCAAGCCTTCAGCGAGTGGATGTGCCAGCTCGAAAAGATCGACGTGTTTCGCCTGATGGACTTCACCTTCAGCGCGCAAGGCTTCATCAAAGGCGACAAGGTTTTCAACGAGTTGCGCAACTTCCTCAGCAACAAAGCCATCGAAGATCTGCGCCTTCCCTTCGCGGCAGTGGCCACCGACCTGCTCCGCAAGACGCCCGTCATCTTCCGCGAGGGCGACCTCTTCCAGGCCATCCGCGCCTCCGTGGCCATCCCGACAGTCTTGCAGCCCGCCAAAATCGGCGAAAGGCTCCTGCTCGACGGCGGCATCCTCAGCCCCATCCCGCTCAACCTGTTCCACCCCATCCCGGGCGACATCACCGTCGTGGTCAACCTCAACGCGAACATCCCCTACCAAGCTGTCAAAATCGACGAGGAGCAAGTCCGCCGTAGCGAGTACGTTCACAACAAAATCATCATTCCGTTCAAAGAGCGCTGGCGCAACTATTTTCCGGAAAATGAGAAAAACAACAGCGCGAAAATGGGATTCTTCGACCTCATCAACCGTTCCTACGACCTGACGCAAGACCAGCTATCGGACTACATGCTGCGCACCCACCGGCCGGAAGTCGTGGTGCAGGTCTCGCGCGAAACCTGCGGCACCCTCGAGTTCCACCGCGCCCACGAGCTGATCGAAGTCGGCCGCCACGCGTTCCGAACCGCTTGGCAAGACTACGAACGAAGAGCCAAACTAGGAGAGGAAAGCCGCGAAAGCACGGCGCTTTCAAAGGAAGTCCGACACAAAGTAAAAAAACACAAACAGTTGAACAACTGAAAGATAGCCCTTGGCAAATGCCGAAGCTCACGGGTGCGCGAAAGCAAAAAGGGATGGTTTTTGCCACAAATCACTATTTTAGCAATCAAAGCCCATCCAGGCGCTCCCCAACGGGGGAAAACATCCACACGTAAAACCAACTCACAATGTACATTCTGGGTCTCAACGCGTTCCATGGCGATTCGTCCGCCTGCATCTACAAAAACGACCAACTCATCCTGGCCATCGAGGAAGAACGGCTCCGCCGCGTCAAGCACTGGGCCGGATTTCCTGCCCTTTCCATCCGCGCCTGCCTCGACGCCGCCGGAATCGACATCAGCCAGGTCGATTACATCACCATCTCGCGGAATCCCTCGGCCAACCTCTTCAACAAAATCAAGCATACCCTGCTCAAGGTCAGGAACATCACCAGCCTGCTCGATAGGCTTTCCAACACCCAGAAAGTCGTATCCATCAAGAGCATGTTGGCCAAGGAATTTGGCGTTGAACAAGATGCGATCAAAGCCGAAATTCACGATGTTGAGCACCACCGCTCGCACATGGCCAGCGCCTTCTTCGTCTCGCCCTTCGAAGAGGCCGCGCTGCTTTCCATCGACGGCTTCGGCGACTTCACCTCGACCATGATCGGCGCCGGAAAAGGCAACCAAATCGAAGTCTTCGACTCGGTGATCTACCCCCACTCCATCGGCGTTTACTACACGGCCATAACCCAGTACCTCGGCTTCATGAGCTACGGCGACGAGTACAAGGTCATGGGCCTGGCCCCTTACGGAAATCCGCAATATGTTTACAAGTTTGAAGACATTTTGGAACTGACCAAAGATGGGCTGTTCAAACTCAACGAAAAATACTTCAAGCACTCCCGCGAAGGTGTTACCATGTCATGGGAAGACGGCTACCCGAACATCGAGCCTATCTTCTCGGATTACATGGTCGAACGCCTTGGCCCAGCCCGCAAAAAAGGCGAAGAACTGACACAATACCACCGCGACCTGGCCGCCTCAGCGCAACGCATGACCGAAATCGCCATTTTCCACATCCTCGACCATTTGCACAAGCGCACTGGCCTCGAAAACCTCTGCGTGGCAGGCGGCGTCGCGCAAAACTCGGTGGCCAACGGCAAAATGTACCTGCAAACACCGTTCAAGAACATCTACATCCCACCCGCCGCAACCGACGCCGGAACCTCCATCGGCTCAGCGCTCTGGATCTACAACCAAGAGCAAAAGAACCCGCGGCCCAAGGTCATGCTCAACGCCAACCTCGGCCCCAGCTTCAGCCAGGCCGAAATCGAGGCCATGCTCAAGGAGAAAGGCGTCAGCTTCACGCAGTTCAGCGACGAAGAAATCAACGACCAAGTCGCTGACAGCCTGATGGATGGCGGAGTCGTGGGCTGGTTCAAGGGCGGCAGCGAGTTCGGCCCCCGCGCCCTGGGCTACCGCTCCATCCTGGCCGACCCGCGCCGCCACGACGCGAAGGAAATCTTGAACCTGAAAATCAAGAAGCGCGAGCCCTTCCGCCCCTTCGCGCCCTCGATCCTCAGCGAACATGTCGGCGACTACTTCGAGCAGCAAGAGCCCGTGCCCTTCATGGAAAAAGTCTTCGTCATACGGCCCGAAAAGCGCGAGAGCATTCCCGCTGTTACGCACGTGGACGGAACCGGCCGCCTGCAAAGCGTTTACAAGGACGTGAACCCGAAATACTACGCCATGATCGAACGCTTTTTCGAGAAGTCGGGCGTGCCCATCGTGCTGAACACTTCCTTCAACGAGAACGAGCCGATTGTCAACACTCCCGCCGAAGCCCTGGCCACCTTCACGCGCACCCAGATGGACCTGCTGGTGCTCGAAAACCTGGTGGTTCGCCGCGGCGATTTGCCTTCCCAAGGAGTTTGAATCACTTCTCAAAATCGTGAAAACCAATGGCTTTGGCCCTGATGGTCTTGTTTTACCTGCTCAGCCCAGCGGTGGTGATTTACCTTTGCCGCCGCTGGGCCTTCCTAGGCAAGATTGGCCCGGTAATGGTCGCCTATCTGCTGGGGCTTCTGGTCGGAAACATTGGCATTCTACCCGAAGGAGCGAAACCGGTACAGGATACTTTGAACAGTGTTTTTGTCCCATTGGCCTTGCCACTGCTGCTCTTTTCGATGAACTTGCGCGAATGGATGGCCATTGCGGGCAAAGCGATGGTTTCCGCACTGGCAGGCATCGTCGCGCTGGTGGGAATCATCGTGCTGGGGCACTCCCTATTCCAATCGCAAATCGTTGACGCATGGAAAGTTGGGGGCATGCTGGCGGGAGTTTACACCGGAGGGACACCCAACATGGCCGCCTTGCAAGTCGCGTTGGAAGTCGATTCGGAAACCTATCTGCTAACCCATACCTTCGATACGATTTTTTCGCTGGCCTATATCTTGTTGATTATTTCTTACGGAAAAAAAATAGTGGGATCATTTTTGCCTGCCTTCTCGCTATCGGCAACGAACGAGAAGCTGCTCGCAGAAAGCAACACGGCTGATAATGAGAGCTATGACGACTACTCTGGCATCTTGCCAGCCTTTCGCAAGTTCGACCTTTGGCTTGCGCTAGGAGTTTCCGTTCTGATTTTGGGCATCGGTGGAGGTCTCAGCCTTCTGGTTCCCAAAGAAAACTCGACAACCGTGGCAATCTTGGCCATTACGACCCTCGGTATCGCAGCCTCATTTGTCAAAACGCTGCACAAGATCAAGCAGACATTTGAACTTGGAATGTATTTCATCCTGATTTTCTGCCTTGTTGTGGCCTCGATGGCGTCCTTTGATCAAATCGCGAATGTGCAGCCCGCGCTGGTCGGCTTCGTGGCAATGGCTCTCTTCGGAACCTTGGCGATTCACCTGCTGTTCAGCAAGTTGCTCAAAGTGGACGTGGATACGACCCTGGTGACTTCAACCGCCTTGATCTGCTCGCCTCCCTTCGTTCCTGTGGTGGCTTCGGCCCTGCAAAACAAGCACGTGCTGCTCTCTGGCATCACGGTCGGGATACTGGGCTATGCCTTGGGCAACTACTTGGGCATCGCGATGGCATACTTGCTCAAACAGCTCTAAACCAGGCTGTAACGCTTGCCCGGAAGGCTGCGTACCAAACCCTTGAACTCCATATCCAGCAAAATGGGCGAAAGCACGTGCTGCGGCCAATTGAGCTGCTGGCCCATCAAGTCGATCGTCAGGTCGTTCTCTGCGCGCAGCAGTTCGACAATGGCAAGATGTTGCGGTTCTAGCTCTTGGAAAAGGCTCAACTGGCTGGCTTTCTGCGGGCTAGACGGATGCCAATCCATGAAGTGGACAATGTCATGGGCCGATTCGACCAACTGGGCCTTCTGCGTTTTGATCAGGCGGTTGCAACCGGCGGCATAAAAATCGTTGGGCCGACCAGGCACCGCGAAGACTTCCCGGCTATAGGAAAAAGCCTGATCGGCAGTAACCATCGCCCCTCCTTTCGCAGCCGATTCGACGACCAGCGTGGCATCCGCCAATCCGGCGATAATGCGATTCCGGCTGATGAAGTTTTGTGGTGATTTTTTAGATTGTGTTGAAAAGTCTGAAATCAATGCGCCATTTTGCATGATTTTTCCAGCCATTTCTCGATGTTCGACAGGATAAACCATGTTCAGCCCATGCCCCATCACGGCGATGGTGGCCTGGTTGTGCTGCAAGGCGGCCCGGTGTGCTGCCACGTCGATGCCAAAGGCCAGGCCGCTGACGATGGTCAGCTCAACCCCAGCCGCTACCAAGTCGGCAACGATGCGTTCGGTAAACGCTTTGCCCTCGGCCGTGGCCTTGCGCGTGCCCACGATGCTCAATACCTTGGACGCATCCAGAGGCGCATTGCCCTTGTAGAAGAGCAGGATGGGTGCGTCAGGGCATTCCTTCAAGCGAGGAGGGAATGCTGCATCGAGATAAGAAATAACCTGAATACCAATGGTTTGCATCCTATCCAGCTCCCAATCGGCCTTGGCCAGCGCGTCGGTTTTGACAATTTTCTCGGCCAAAATCTCGCCCAAACCTGGAATCTTCATCAAAGCGGCTTTGGTTTGTTTGAATATCGGCTCAATGCCCTTGCAATAGGCCACCAGCTTGCGGGCATTGATGCTTCCGATACCTTCCAAAAAGTTGAGCGCCAGCAAATAGCGAAGCTCGTTGGGATCATTGTTCCTCTTTTCCATACGCAACCAGCGATTCGGCGACAAGCGAGGATCGCTCTTGATCCCAACCTTCCGCAACATAGTTATTGACAATTTGTTGCTTTTTCCAGTTCAATTTCCTCTCTTGCAATTCATTGTTTTTCTTTGCTACAACATACTCAATTTTGAGTACGCAAAGTTCTAAATTACGTCGAATCTCAGTCTCCCAAAAACGCAATACCGTCCATCCCAATCGCCCCAAGGCGAAATTGACTTTGCGATCACGCAGCATGTTTTTCTCAATCTTCTCAATCCAATAATCTCGATTCGTATGAAATCTTTTCTGAACTTTGTTCCAATCTTTGCCATGCCACATGTCCCCATCGCAAAAAATCGCAATCTTCAAGCCGACCAATGCCAAATCGGGGGTTCCTGGAACTTTCGGGTAATTTTTTCGGTATCGGTATCCTTTTTGCCAGAGCGCCTTGGCCAAAATGCGCTCAATGGAAGTGCCTTTGCCAGAGTTGGCTCGCATGGTCTTTCGGCGCTGTTCGGGAGTCATGACGTCCATCTTCGGTAAGCATTTGGCGGCTTCCTCAAAAATAGACAAATGCCTAAGATTCTGCGCCTGCCAACGATTGATACGAATGAAAATTATCACAAATCATTACAAATCAAGAAACTACGAAAGCAGAATGCAGCGAGCCACTGCGGTTTCTGTCTTCATTGTGCTGCAATTCTGCCTGGCCTTGGCTCCCGTCTCGCTTCTTGGGCAAGGCTTCGGAATCTTCCAAGGCCAGGTCATCGACCACTTCAACAAGCCCATCGAGGGCGCGCGCGTCACCCTGTTGCACACGATGGTGGGCGCGACGACCGATCGTAACGGGCGGTTCGAGACCGTGGTTCCCGCTGGCGAGCAGGAACTTGTGGTCTGGCATCCCAATTTCCTGGCCGACAGTTCTCGTTTGTTGCTTCTTCGAAAAGACACTGTCTGCAAGATATTCAAACTTTTACCTGACGATGAATTTTCATTGGGTTATGAACTTGTTTTGCAAAATTGGAACACCATTGTCGCGTTGAAGCCAGACCGTTTCGTTTGTCGCTACGGCGGATGGGGGACGCCTTACCATACGTTTTCCGGAAAGTGGGAAGCGAAAGGCGAAGAGATTTGGCTTGACAAGGACATGAACGCAGCGATGGGAAGCAGCGGTTTTTTGCTTCGCCGCGACGGTCCAACTTGGTATTTCGTCGATTTGGACGGCAAGGCATTCAAGCATCCACTGCAAGTTTTTTGGCCTCGAACTACAGAAATCGAGCTTTCACCCTGAAAAAGTGCATCTTTGCAACAACAATGGCTAATTTCAATATCACCAGAAGTGCAAAATGAGCAACACCATCAAAAAAATCGTTCCTTTGGGGTTTCCTTGGGCCACTCAAGACCCGTTCATCTTTTGCGTCTATCACCAAGACGACCTACCTGCGGGCGACGAACGGATGCGGGTGCGCCCTCAAGATCTTCGCGGGCGCACGATGGGCAATGATTTTGTCAAGAAAAACGGTTGGCGAATGTACCATGGCAGGGAAATTCCAGGATTCCCCTACCATCCACACCGCGGCTTCGAGACGATCACCATCAACACCTACGGGGCGGTTGACCACTTCGACTCACTGGGAGCCGCTGGCCGCTTTCGCGATGGCGATGTGCAGTGGATGACGGCAGGACGGGGCGTATTGCATTCCGAGATGTTCCCGCTGCTTAACACCGACAAGCCCAACCCACTGGAAATCTTCCAGATATGGCTGAATCTACCGGCACGAAGCAAACTTACAGATCCTCATTTCAAGATGTTGTGGCGGGAAGACATTCCCATGATTCTGGAAGGTGGTATCACGGTAAAAATAATCGCTGGAAACATGCTAGATACCCAGGCATCCGCCCCGACTCCTGCTTCCTGGGCAGCCGATCCGGACAACGCCGTCGGGGTCTATGTCATAGCAATGAAGGCGGGCGCCAAACGCAGCATTCCCGGCACAAACCCCAAAGCCAACAGAACACTCTATTTCTTTGAAGGTAAAGAGGTTTCAATTGATGGTCAAATTGTTTCTGTTGGTCATTTGATTGGCTTGGAAGCTGCAAATGAATTTCTGCTTGAAAACGGCCCTGCCGATGCGCGGTTTCTCATGCTGGAAGGAAAACCGATTGGTGAACCTGTCGCACAACATGGTCCTTTTGTAATGAACACCGCGCAAGAAATCCAAGAAGCCTTCGCCGAGTTTCGCCGCACCCAATTCGGTGGCTGGCCTTGGCCACAGGCCGAACAAGCACACCCCAGAGAAAAGGCCCGCTTCGCGCTCCACAGCGATGGTCGCCTAGAATCCAAGATTTGGCCCTGAATTTTTTTGATATTTTGTTGAACAAACTAAAACCAAACCTATGATTGACACGGAAGAAACCTCTCGACTGAAGCAACTGCTCATCGATGAACCAGAAGACTACGCCCAAATCATCGAAGACACAGATTTGGCCATTTGCATCACCAACCAAGATGCTATCTTCGTGGCCGTCAACGACAACTACTGTCGCTTGTACGGCTTTAAGCGGCACGAACTGGTCGGGAAAAGTTTTACGCTAGTGGTGCCAGCAGAAAACCAGGCTGCGCTGAAAAAGTACCACGATGACTTCTTTGTGAACCAATTCGAGCTGCTCAACCGCTGGGTGGTTCAGCGCAGAGATGGAAAAAAAATGTCAATTTTTGCAGATGCAGGATACAACGAGAAGATTCTCGGACGTCCGCATAAGCTCACCTTCATCAAATTCCAATGGGTGATTGAGGATGAAGAAGACGATGAGCAGGCATCGCAGGGCAACAAAGAAGTAATGAAAAAATACACATAAAAAAAAGCGCGACCTAGGTCGCGCTTTTTTTTTGTTTATGCCTTGCTTCTTGTTCCAATAAAATAGACAGCAAGACCAGAAACCGTCGCTATCAGCCCGGCGATGGATTCCTTCGGCTTCTCGGCAAGACCATAATACAGCATCCATAAGCCCAACAGCATGAACAGTATGGGCACGACGGGATACCCAAAGGTCTTGTAAGGGCGCTCCAGGCTGGGACGCTTTACACGGTTCCAAATGACACCCGCAACAGCCAGCAGCGTGAACAAGTTGAGTGTGAAGCCAATATAAAGAACAACTTGTTCGAAGGACGCCGTCAGGATGTAAGCAATCGCGATGCCCGACTGGATCAGCAGCGCACGGTGCGGAATGTCGTGCTTGTTCTTGTGCGAGAACCACGAAAGGAACTTGTGGTCTTCGCCAATGACCATCGTAACCCGCGGCCCCGTGATGACCATCGAACTGATGGAGGAAACCAACAAGCCAGAAATGATGATTCCCATGATGTTTCCCAGTTCAATTCCCCAAATTTTTTGGGCGAAAATATGGCCAACTTCCAATTGTCCCATCATCTCGGGAATTGGAATGACCTGAAGGAAGACGAAGTTTAACAAGACATAAAGCGCTGTAACAATGGCAGTTCCAGTGATTAGGGCCAACGGAATGTTCTTCTGGGGGTTCTCAATTTCACCAGCGATGTAGGCTGCCGCATTCCAACCCGAATAAGCATAGGCTACCCAGAAAAGCGAGACTGCGAACGAATCACTAAAAACATCGTTCCACAACGCCGCGTCGAAGGCATAACTCACCTCTTGGACATCACCGGCGAAAAGCCCGGCAATGACCAAAACCAAGACCATCAGAATTTTGAGGCTGGTCATGACGTTCTGGAAAGCAGCGCCAAACTTTTTGTCGAGCAAATGAACCGCTGTAAGAATGACTATCACCGAAACAGCCAGAATTTCAGTGGAATGGCTTGGCCAAAAGCCTTCGCCTTCAACGCCAATGGAGGCGGCGAAGTAGCGCCCAAAGGCAATGGCAGCCGCTGCAATCGGTGCTGCAAAACCGACAAAAAATGATACCCAACCTGCCAAAAACCCCAATGCTGGATGGTATATCTTGGCCAGATAATAGTATTCGCCACCCGAGCGGGGCATCGAGGCGCCTAACTCGGAGTAAGATAGCGCCCCAAACAGAGCAGCCACGCCACCGATCAGCCAAAGCAAAACAATGGCCATGCCAGAGCTGATGCCTAGGACCTGAAAGCCAAGGCTCGTGAAGACACCTGTGCCGATCATGTTGGCCACCACGAGCGACATGGCCGTGTAAAAGCCGTATTTCTTTGTTTCCAATGTTGAAAAATGTTTTGGTGAACAGATGCCAAAGTATAACTTTTCGCCCTTTTGCGAAACCATGCCGACAAGAATTGGCAATTTTGTTTTTCTTTTCTGTCGAAAATCTTAGATTCGCCATTCGCTTTCGCTAACAAATCCCCAGAAACAGTGGCCATCAACCGTTTTTTGATCCGTCGGGCTTTCGAATATTTTTTCCAAACAAAAAGTGTCTCACCTGAGCTTTTGCCCAGACCTATCGGGGAATTTATCAGCCAAACCCTCGAGCACCCAGGTTTTTATGAGGCTTATGGTGAAATTGAAGCCTTGAGAGCGGAGTTGCTGGCTTCGCGACGAAAGTTCAAAGCCCTAGACCTGGGCGCCGGTTCCAAAGCGATGCAGGGCAGCTTGCGGAGCGTCGCCAAGGTGGCCCAAGTCGCTGCCGTCAAACCCAAATATGGGCAATTGCTCTTCCGCCTGGCGAACCGTTTCGAACCTCGAACTCTTCTCGAATTGGGAACTTCGCTGGGCATCGGGACCCTGTACTTGGCCAAAGCCAATCCCGACGCGCAAATCCACAGCCTAGAAGGTTGCCCAGAGACGGCCAAAATTGCCCTTGAAAATTTTGAAAAAATGGGGATCCACAACATCCAAGTTCACATAGGCGACTTTGGAGAGCAACTACCCAAGATTTTGGACAAACTATCTAATTTGGACTTTGTTTTCGTCGATGGAAATCATCAGAAAGAACCAACAATTCAATATTTTGAACAATGTTTAATAAAATCGACTACCAAAACGATATTCATCTTTGACGACATCCACTGGTCGGAAGGAATGGAAGAGGCATGGCACAACATACAGAACCACCCACAAGTTTGCACAAGCCTTGACGTATTTCAATTCGGAATAGTCTTTCTTGACCCCGAAATGAGACCAGGACATTGGACAATTCGCTATTAGCTAGGGATTTCCTTTCCAATTGAACAAAAAAAAGACTTCGCAGATATGCGAAGTCTTTTTGTGGGCCAAGGGTAAACTTACAGCGTAACACGAATGCCAAGATGAGCACGAAGTGGGTTTTCGGGAACTTTTTCAAGGTACTGGGGCGTCGCGCTAGTTGGATAGTAAATGTCCGCATTGAGCAGGTTGCTGATGTTAAGGTAAGCCTGGATTTTATCACTAAAGCTGTAGTTGGCAGCAAGGTTCACCATGGTAAATCCATCTATTGAAACACGCTCGAAATTGACATCAGAATCAACGAAAACAGGTGTGCGCTGGGGTGCGCTTTGAACGACGCGAAGCGATAGGCTGTACTTGTCTTTTTGAAGTTCAACGCCAGCCTTAACGAACCAAGGAGCAATCCATGGCAACTGCCTTTCTTCCAATATGTTCTGATTGGACTCCGAATCGAATTGATACTCTTCAGCAGTACCGTCAAAATAGTTGAAAGAGGTATAAAAGCCGAGTCTCATGCCATTTTCCATCCGCTTAGAATAGTCAATTTGGAGACGCCCTCCCAGATTCATCTGCCTTCCCTGATTCGTGATAGTCGAGATGTAGGCGACTGGCCAACCGAGGAACTCGCCCCCGTAGCGATTGCCAAAATCAGCATCTGAAACTTCTTGGAACAAATTGTCAATAGTAGCATAAACACCATTCACGCTTAGAGCCAAATCACTGTTGATCATTTGCTTGATGCCCAGTTCGTAGGAATGCTCCTTCAGTGGCTTCAAGTCAGGGTTTGGCAGGTACCAGAAAAAGGAGTAGTAGCTCTGGCCTCCGTCATCCGAAAGGAAGGAACCGAAATGGCTGTATGAAACCGAGGGTGCGGGAGCGAAATACGCACTTCCATACAGCGCTTTGAATGTAGTGCTGCTTTTGGGGGTAAAGACGAGGCCAGCTCTTGGATTCCAAGTGCTTCCGTAGCGGCTGTTGTAGTCATAACGCAATCCGAGGGTAAGCGCCCAAGCTTCATTCGGCACAAGCTGGCTCTGAATAAAACCTCCAGTATTGTAGAAACTTACAGGAAACTCGATGGATGGAATGCCCGTTGGGTTGTTAGGCAGTTTGGTGCCCAGATAAACACCCGAAATCGGCTTTGCAAGATCCACAGGGTCATTCAAATCGGGCCCCTTGGGAATTGAAAAAAGGTTCTCATAAAAGGCGCCAGCAGTTAGCGCGATTTTGTCCGTGGCAACCCATGAAACATTCTGCGAGAGACGAATGCTGGTACTTTGCGCGAACTTGTATCCTCTTTCCAAATTAACGTACAAATTCCGGTAAGTAAGCGATTGGATTTAATTTATAATTGTTCTATTCCTTAAAGAT
>JAIFMG010000016.1 GCA_020048645.1 Bacteroidota bacterium
TGAGCATCTCGAAGAAGTTGCGGAAGAAGCCGCCCTTGCCCAGGATGCGCAGGTACATGTTGTCGGAGGCGCCGGTGTGCCGGTAGCGGATGGCCAGGGCGTTGGTCAGCGAGTCGTACTCGTCGATGGTGACGTAGGTGCGGTGGCCGAGGCTCCGGACCAGCGAGAGCAGCATCTGGATGGTCCCCACGCCGTCGTCCTTCCCCTCCACGAGCGCCCTGTCGATGCGCTCCTGGTCGAAGCCGAGGAGGTCCTTGTAGTAGAGCATGAAGAAGCGGGCGGTCTTGAGCAGGTTGGCGTCGAACTTCCGCTTGAGGCCGCCCTCTTCCATGTCGGAGAAGATGTCCATGCCCGAGAAGGTGAAGGCCATGAAGAAGACGGAGTTGCGCTTGGACGTCGGGTGGCGTCCGGCGTGCAGGCCCCCGAAGATCTCCTCGAAGCGGTCCGCCATGCGGATGTCGTAGTAGCAGCGGAGCATCTCGGTGAGCAGCGACTTGCCAAAGCGGGGTGGTCGCAGGAAGACCGGGAACTTCACGGTGGCGATTTCCTCGAAGTTCGCCGTTCCGTAGGGGATTATTTTCTTCTGCATCAGACTTCGCCTTTTTGATTGCTCCAAAAATACGAAAAAAAGCCGGGGAGCATTCGGATCGCCCTGCTCGCGAGGGCTTTCGCACGGGGCATTTGACGGGCAAAGTGCTACTTTTGTGGCACAACCAACCCTCTGACTACAAATGGAACTGGAACAATTCCGAATCGCAGTGGCCGCGGGCATCCCCGACAGGCTGCCGCCCATGCCCACGTTCGAACCAGGCGTGAACCGCGCCCCCAAGCGCCGCGACCTGCTCACCGATGCCGAGAAGCGGCTGGCCCTGCGCAACGCCCTGCGCTATTTCCCCGAGAGCCTCCACGCCGAGCTGGCGCCCGAGTTCTGGGCCGAGCTGCGCCAGCATGGCCGCATCTACATGCACCGCTTCCGCCCAAGCTACCCGATGCGCGCCCGGCCCATCGACCACTACCCCTGCCGCAGCCGGCAGGCCGCCGCCATCATGCTCATGATCCAGAACAACCTCGACCCCCGCGTGGCCCAGCATCCCTACGAGCTGATCACCTACGGCGGCAATGGCGCCGTTTTCCAGAACTGGGCGCAGTACCTGCTCACGATGCGCTACCTGAGCCAGATGACCGACCAGCAGACCCTGGTCATGTACTCGGGCCACCCGATGGGGCTTTTCCCCTCGCACGAGGAGGCGCCCAGGGTCGTGGTTACCAACGGGATGATGATCCCCAACTACTCGCGGCCCGACGACTGGGAGCGCTTCAACGCGCTGGGGGTTACGCAGTACGGGCAGATGACGGCCGGCTCGTACATGTACATCGGCCCGCAAGGCATCGTCCACGGAACCGCCATCACGGTGCTCAACGCCGGCCGGATGTTCGCCCGGCACAAGGCCGACGACCTGCGGGGCAAGCTCTACGTTACCTCCGGCCTCGGCGGAATGTCGGGCGCGCAGCCCAAGGCCACGGTCATCGCCGGGGGCGTGTGCCTGGTGGCCGAGCTCAACCCCAAGGCCGTCGAGCGCATGGCCGGGCAAGGCTGGGTGCAGGAGGTCTTCACCGACGCCGGACAGGCCATCGCGCGGGCCTTGGAGGCCAAGCGGCTGGCGATGCCCCTTTCGGTGGCCTTCCAGGGCAATGTCGTGGACCTCTGGGAGCGCCTGGCCCACGATGGGGTGGAGGTGGACCTGGGCTCCGACCAGACCTCGCTGCACAACCCCTGGGCGGGAGGCTACTACCCCGCGGGCCTCACGCTCGAAGAGGCCCAGCGCATGATGGCCGAGCGGCCCGAGGCCTTCCGCGAGAAAGTCCGCGAGAGCCTTCGGCGGCAGGTGGCGGCAATCAACTCGCTGGCTGCCAAAGGGATGTATTTCTGGGATTACGGCAACGCCTTCCTGCTCGAGGCCTCGCGCGCCGGTGCGGACGTGATGGCGCCCGGCGGAGGGTTCCGCTACGCCTCCTACGTCGAGGACATCATGGGGCCGCTCTTCTTCGACTACGGCTTCGGGCCCTTCCGCTGGGTCTGCACCTCCGGCCTGCCCGAAGACCTGGCCACGACCGACAGGCTGGCCGAGCAGGTGCTCGAGCAGATGGGGGCCGAGGCCTCGGACGACATCCGCTCGCAGACGCTCGACAACCTGCTCTGGATACGCCAGGCCTCCGCCAACCAGCTCGTGGTCGGCTCGCAGGCGCGCATCCTCTACGCCGACGCCGCGGGCCGTCAGCGCATCGCCCTGGCCTTCAACCAGGCCATCGCCAGGGGCGAGCTCGCCGCGCCCATCGTGCTGGGCCGCGACCACCACGACGTCTCGGGCACCGACTCGCCCTACCGCGAGACGGCCAACATCCGCGACGGCTCGGCCTTCACCGCCGACATGGCCGTGCAGAACTTCGTCGGCGACGCCTTCCGCGGGGCCACCTGGGTCTCGCTGCACAACGGCGGCGGCGTCGGCTGGGGCGAGGTCGTCAACGGCGGCTTCGGGCTGCTGCTCGACGGCACGCCGCGGGCCGAGGCCAGGCTGCGCTCCATGCTCCACTGGGACGTCAACAACGGCATCGCCCGCCGCGCCTGGGCCCGCAACCCCGGAGCGCGCGCCGCCATCGAGCGGGCCATGCGCGACGAGCCGCGCCTGCGCGTCAGCCTGCCCAACCTGGTGGACGACAGCCTGATCGACGGCCTGCCCGGGTTCTAGCCTAGCGCTTGGTCCCCAGCCAGAGGTCCAGCTCCAGCGAAACCCCGGCCTCCCTTCCACGTTTCCGTTTCGACTCCGGCTGCCCGGTCCCTTGGCGCTCCTCCAGGACGCCCAAGGAGCGGACAATACCAAGTCGCGTTCGATGGTGAAAAACCCGAATCACCAAACATTGCTCAGGAAATCCTTGCCAGCCATAGGATTCCTGTATCAATAAGGCGATACCAAGTTGCGTTCGATGGTGATAAATACAAATCGTCAGCATCCTGCGAAATTATACCAAGTTGCTATCCAACGTGATAGATTGACTTGGCACGTCTTGGTTTTCGCATTGAACCCCGAAGGGGTTCTGGTTCGCGGTGGTTCTCTGCTCCCCGGATTTCATCCGGGACTATCCACATTCAATCCCTTTGGGATTGGCGGAACAGCCCGCTTTTGGCGGAAACTGATGTTTCGGATATTTCACCAGTGAACGCGACTTGGTATGAAGGAAGGCGGTCAAGGAGGATGGTTGAGACATCCGCAAGCCCACCCGCGGGAAGCCGTGGCCGGACGCGGCTGCCCCACCCCGGGGGGAGATGCAGGCGGGTCCACAGGCCGCCTGGCCTCAAAGCCAATGGCCAAGGTTTGGTTTCAACTTTGCCGTTTTGGGGGCTTTTGCTTAATTTGTCATGGCTAGGGACCCTTCGCGCGGGCCGGCCTCCACAAGGCTCTGAACCTTCAAAACCCCGGAACGACATGAAATTTGAACTGACCCTCGAATACCTCGAAAACCTCCGCGGCGTCATCGAGCGGCGCGAAGAAGGCCCGGCGCGCCAGCTCATGGCCGAGCTCCACCCGGCGGACATCGCCGAGATCTACGACGAGCTGGACATGGACGAGGCCAAGTTCCTGTTCCTGCTGCTCGAGGGCGAGACTGCCTCGGAGGTGCTGGCCGAGCTCGACGAGGACGACCGCCGCCGCTTCCTCGAGGCCCTGCCCAGCGACGTGATAGCCAAGCAGTTCATCAACGAGATGGACTCGGACGACGCCGCCGACATCATCGGGCAGATGACCGAGCAGAAGCGCGCCGACGTGTTCCTCCACCTCGACGACAAGCGCCAGGCCAAGGACATCGTGGACCTGCTGGGCTACCACGAGGACACCGCCGGCGGCCTCATGGCCAAGGAGCTCATCTGGGTGCGCGACGAGTGGAACATGCGCACCTGCATCCGCGAGATGCGCCGCCAGGCCGAGGCCGTGGACGAGGTCTTCTACGTCTATGTCGTCAACGAGAACGACGAGCTCAGCGGGGTGCTGCCCCTCAAGCGGATGCTGCTGGCCCTGCCCGAGACCCGCGTGCGCGACATCTCCGAGCAGAACATCATCTCCGTTACGACCGACCTGCCCAGCCAGGAAGTCGTCCAGATCATGGAGAAGTACAACCTGGTGGTGCTGCCCGTGGTGGACGAGAATCGCCGGCTGGTGGGCCGCATCACCATCGACGACGTGGTGGACGTGCTGCGCGACGAGGCCGAGGAGGACTACCGCCGCATGTCGGGCCTCAGCGAGGACGTCGAGCCCAACGATGGGGTCTGGATGCTCACCCGGGCGCGGCTGCCCTGGCTCATGGTGGGCCTGTTCGGCGGGGTGCTCGGGGCCCAGGTCATCAGCTTCTACGAGGGCGACCTGGCCAAGCACGCGGCCATGGCCTTCTTCATCCCCCTGATCGCCGCCATGGGCGGCAACGTCGGCGTGCAGTCGTCGGCCATCGTCGTGCAAGGGCTGGCCAACAACTCCATCGGGCTGGAGAGCACCTTCCGCAAGATCCTCAAGGAGTTCGCCGTGGCCTTCATCAACGCCCTGGCCTGCTCGTCCGCCATCCTGGCCTACAACCTGATCTTCAGCGACAGCCTGGCCCTGACCCTTTCGGTGAGCGCGGCGCTCTTCGTGGTCATCGTCTTCGCCAGCGTCTTCGGCGCCTTCGTGCCCCTGACGCTGAACCGCTTCAAGATCGACCCGGCCCTGGCCACCGGGCCGTTCATCACCACGGTCAACGACATCCTGGGCCTGTTCATCTACCTGGCCATCGGCCGGATGCTCTTCGCCGTGCTCTGAGGCTTGCCGTCTTGGCTCCTGGCCCCTGGGCCTGGGCTTTTCCTTGCGCTTGCGGATTCAGGGGAATAAAGGTTCTCAAAGTCTTTATTCGTGGTGTTTCGGTGAGGGATGAAATTTAGAATGATTGAAAATAGGCTCGTGAATCATTGATTTTCAATGGTTTAATTCATGCAAATATCTACTTATGTCGATAGGTCATGCCCGTTTGTGTTGCCGAACATGTTTGGAACATAACAACAAATCGTCATTTGGGCTAATTTTGTCCTGTCAACGATCAACGGGTGCCAATCAGGGCCATGACAACACCCCCGTGCGGCGCCAAACCTTCACTCTTTCATCCTTTATTCAAACCACCAGAACAACATGGAACACAAGTTTGTTTACACCTTCGGCGACCGCAAAGCGGAAGGCAACTCATCCATGAAAAACCTGCTCGGGGGCAAAGGCGCGAACCTTGCCGAGATGAGCAACAAGCAGATTCCCGTGCCACCGGGATTCACCATCACCACTGAAGTCTGCACCTACTTCACGGAAAAAGGCCCCGTGGCCACCCGCGAGCTGATCAACGACGCCGTCCGGGCCGCCGTGGCCCAGGTCGAGGGCATCATGGGCTCGCGCTTCGGCGACGTGGAGAACCCCTGCCTCTTCTCGGTCCGTTCCGGCGCCCGCAAATCCATGCCCGGCATGATGGACACCGTCCTGAACCTGGGCCTGAACGACGAGGTCGTCGAGGGCCTGGCCCGCAAGTCCAACAACCCCCGCTTCGCCTGGGACTCGTACCGCCGCTTCATCCAGATGTACGGTGGCGTCGTCCTGCGCGTAGGGCCTGAGCACGACTACGACCGCGACCCCTTCGAGCAGATCCTCGAGGCCGTCAAGGAAGAGCACCATGCCGAGTTCGACACCCAACTGGGCGTCGAAGAGCTCCAGGAAGTCGTCGCGCGGTACAAGAAGCTGGTCGAGAAGCAGACCGGCCGCCCCTTCCCCTCCGATCCCTGGGAGCAGCTCTGGGGGTCCGTCAACGCCGTCTTCAGCAGTTGGAACAACGAGCGCGCCATCCTCTACCGCCAGCTCAACCACATCCCCAGCAACTGGGGAACCGCCGTCAACGTCCAGGCCATGGTCTATGGGAACATGGGCGACAGCAGCGCCACCGGCGTATGCTTCACCCGAAACTCCTCCACCGGCGCCAACGAGTTCAACGGCGAGTACCTGCTCAACGCCCAGGGTGAGGACGTCGTGGCCGGCGTGCGCACCCCGCAGCAGATCGTCAAGCAGCACTCCCTGGAGTGGGCCGAGTTCGCCGGCATCACCGAGGAGGAGCGCCTCCAGCGCTTTGCCTCGCTCGAAGAGCTCATGCCCGTGGCCTTCGCCGAGCTGGTCAAGGTAGAGACCCTGCTCGAAAGGCACTACCGCAACATGCAGGACATCGAGTTCACCATCCAGGAAGGCAAGCTCTGGATCCTCCAGACCCGCGACGGCAAGCGCACCGGACATGCCATGATCAAGATCGCCCTCGACATGCTCAACGAGCACATGATCGACGAGCGCGAGGCCCTCATGCGCATCGAGCCCGAGAAGATCGACGAGCTCCTGCACCCCGAGTTCAACAAGAAGGCCCTCAAGAACGCCACCCGCATCGCCAAGGGCCTGGCCGCCTCGCCCGGCGCCGCCATCGGCCAGATCGTCTTCACGGCCGCCGACGCCGAAGGCTGGAAGGCCGAAGGCAAGAAGACCATCCTGGTCCGCACCGAGACCTCGCCCGAGGACCTCAAGGGCATGAACGCCGCCGAAGGCATCCTCACCTCGCAAGGCGGCATGACCTCGCACGCCGCCATCGTGGCCCGCGGCATGGGCAAGTGCTGCATCGTCGGCGCCAGCCACCTGCGCATCAACTACATGGACCGCACCATGGTCGTGGGTGAGAACGTCTATCGCGAAGGCGACTGGATCTCCCTCAACGGCTCCACCGGCGAAATCCTCGAAGGAAAAGTGGCCCTGAGCGCAACCCTCGACAACAAGTCCTACGAGCCCATCCTCAAGATCGCCGACAAATACACCCGCATGTCCGTCCGCACCAACGCCGACACCCCGCACGACGCCCGCGTGGCCCGCGAGTTCGGCGCCAAGGGCATCGGCCTCTGCCGCACCGAGCACATGTTCTTCGAAGGAGACCGCATCAAGGCCGTCCGCGAGATGATCCTGGCCAAGGACGAGGCCGGACGCCAGAAGGCCCTCGAGAAGATCCTGCCCATGCAGCGCTCCGACTTCGAAGGCATCTTCGAGGCCATGGCCGGACTCCCCGTCACCATCCGCCTGCTCGACCCGCCCCTCCACGAGTTCCTGCCCCACGAGCCCGAGGCACAGGCCGACATGGCCCACGAGATGGGAGTCTCCGTCGAGGAAGTCAAGCGCAAAGTCGTCAGCCTGGCCGAGATCAACCCCATGCTCGGACACCGCGGCTGCCGCCTGGGCAACACCTATCCCGAGATCACCCGGATGCAGACCCGCGCCATCATCGAGGCCGCCCTCAACCTCAAGGAGCGCGGCATCGAGGCCAAGCCCGAAATCATGGTGCCCCTGGTAGGACACATCAACGAGTTCAAGATGCAGGAAAAAATCATCCGCAAGACAGCCGCCAGCGTCTTCGTCGAGCGGGGTGACACCATCAACTTCCTGGTCGGGACCATGATCGAGGTGCCCCGCGCCGCCCTGACCGCCGACGAGATCGCCAAGCACGCCGAGTTCTTCTCTTTCGGCACCAACGACCTCACCCAGATGGGCTTCGGCTTCTCACGCGACGACATCGCCAAGTTCTTGCCCGTTTACATCGCCAAGAACCTGCTCGAGGAAGACCCCTTCCAGGTGCTCGACCAGCGCGGCATCGGCAAGCTCATGGAAATGGGCACCAAGTTCGGACGCAGCTCGCGCCCCAGCCTCAAGGTAGGCCTTTGCGGCGAGCACGGCGGCGAACCTTCCTCCGTCGAGTTCTGCCACAACATCGGCCTCGACTACGTGAGCTGCTCGCCCTACCGCGTCCTGACGGCCCGCGTGGCCGCCGCACAGGCCGCCGTGAAATCACTCATGATCTGACGTTCTGGTGATTTTATCCTTTCGTTGTCAGGAGGCCGTCCGCGCACCGCGGGCGGCCTCTTTCGTTTTCCGCCGGGCCGCGGCCCAGGCGCTTGCTTTTCGAGAAGATTGTTCGTAGCTTTGGAAAGCGCCCCAATGGGGAACATCCGATGGAATGGCCAATTCTCGAAATGCGCGTGTCCTTGGAACTGTACCTTTCATCCTTTGTCCACAAAGGCGCGGTGGGGATGGAAGGGGACGCTGGTCGATCCAAACATGGCATAGGCTGCGGCCAAGACCGGTGCTCAACAAGAATCTTCAACGCTTCACGAACAATCTAAGAAATGAGGAAATTCAATACATCCGGTCCTAATATCCCTGAAAAGCATTATACCATCATAAGAACCGATTTGATAAAAAAAGGAATTGAATTGGTAAGGGATGAAAGGTATTTTACAATCTGGGCTCCGAGGCAGACTGGGAAAAGCACCTACTTTCGGCAGCTCGCTGAAGAATTGGAAAAACAGGACTACAAAGTTGCCCATATCAATTTTGAAAACTATAGGAACACTGGGTTAGGCGATTTCTTATATCGGCTTACCGGAAAAATCAAGGAATTTTGGAATGTGGATTTTTCAAGCGAGAGCAGCATCTCCAAAATTTTCAATTTGATAGAAGAAATCAAAGATCAAAAATGTGTCTTGATCATTGACGAAATCGAAGGGGTCAACCCCGAGTATTTTGGAGATTTCTTGCACTCCATCCGCAATTCCTATCATTCGCGCGAAAGCCACTGCTTGAAAAGTGTCATTTTGGTAGGCGTATCCAACATTCTCGGAGTCGTGAGCGACAATGCGAGCCCATTCAATATCGCGGACAACCTCAATGTCCCTTATTTCACCCGCCAAGAGGTCTTCGAGCTTTTCAGCCAGCACGAAGCCGAATCATCACAAAAAGTTGATGCAAAAGTCAAACAAAAAATATCTGAAATAACAGCAAATCAGCCCGGTTTGGTAAACGGATTCGCAAAAGCCCTTGTGGACAACAACCCCAACAAACCCAAAATCGATCATGACGACTACTTGAAAGTCGAAGATTGGTATCTGACAGAAGCCATTGACAAGAATTTTTCAAACATCCTAAACAAAGCTGAGGGCGAGCGAAATTTTGTCGAAAGGTTGCTCTTCACCGAAGACAAAATCCCGTTCGAGATTGACCGTCCCAGCATAAAGCTGTTGCACACGAACGGATTGATCAAGAAGGATGAGGAAGGCTTTGTAACCTTTTGGGTTCCCTTCTACAAAAAAAGGCTCTACAAGGCGTTTTACCCCTATACCAATGGTGAAAAACAAGAAATAAGTTTAACCCATATCCCATCAGATTTTTATGAAAATCAAAAATTTGACCTATCAAAACTGATCGAGAAGTATAGAAGCTATGCAAAGAGACGCGGTTTTAAACCCTTCATGGAAAAAGATGAAAAGGGAAACTACAAATCCATCAAAGAGAGCGCGTTGATCTACAGTTTTGAAACATTCATTTCCGCGATCGTTCAAGAACTGAGTGGAAAAATATACAGAGAAGCAGATACAGGATTGGGCAAGAGCGATATGATTGTCAATATTGACAATCAGGAATTTCTGATCGAAACCAAGATATACTCGGGTGTCAAGCGATTCGAGACAGGAAAAAAGCAACTTGCCTACTACGCGGAAAGATTGCAGTTGCAAAAAGCGGTTTATCTCGTCTATATCGCCACGCGAGCCAGGAAGCCCGAAACCATCATCGAGCAGACTGAAATCATAAACAACATCGAGGTTTCATCTTATCTGATCGAATATGACGAATCGAAATGGTGAAACAACCGGCATGGGGTTTGCACCCTGCACCAAGATGCGCTTTTTCGTTGTCGGCATATCTCCCCGCATTGGGCTTGCCCAAGTATGCCAAACGCACAGCCTTCCACAAACCCTGAATCCCCAATTCCCATCACTCAAAAAGCCGCGCAAATGGAAAGTTATCAAGAAATCACCAGGTATGAGTTCATGCAGTTCTTTCGAGATGATGAAAAGCAGAACGAGCTAAGCCCTGACGATCGGATAGAGATTTTCAGCACAATCCTATTGGGCAGTTCTGACATCACAAAAAAGATTTTGGACTCAATACTTTCTGATTACTGCGTGCCAAATTTGATCATAATCGACACAAATGATGACAAAGAACAATTGGACTAGAGAAGAAACCATCATTGCCTTCAATGTTTATTGCAAAATTCCATTCAAGAACAGCAACAAATCAAACCCGACGATAATCAAATATGCCAATATAATCGGAAGAAGCCCTTCTGCCTTGAATATGAAGGTGGGAAACTTTGGCAGGCTCGACCCTGAATTGAAAAAACAAGGCATTGTTGGTTTGGCTCACGGAAGCAAGTTGGAAGAGGACGTTTGGGACGAGTTCAATGGAAACTGGGAGAGGCTCGCTTTTGAAAGTGAGCAATTGATCGCGAAGTTTTCAAATCTACCCATCGAAGACGTTTCAGGGATTGAAGTCGAAGACATAGCGGAAGGGGTTGAAAGAGAAGCGATTGTGAAGAAAAGGGTTAACCAAGGCTTTTTTAGGTCGGCAGTTCTTTCTTCTTACGACAACAAATGCTGCATCACGGGTCTGTCCATTTCAGAGCTTTTGATCGCGAGTCATATCATCCCTTGGTCAAAAAACGCGGAGCACAGGGTGAACCCCAGAAATGGAATATGTTTGAACCCGATTCACGATAGGGCTTTTGACAGAGGTTTCATCACGATCACACCAGAATACAGAGTACGGCTTTCAAGGGTCTTAGGTGATTATGCAGATGAAAAATTAGTGCAGGATTATTTTGTGAAACATGATGGCCAAAAAATCAGTTTGCCTGATAAATTCTTGCCCAAAAAAGAGTTTTTAGACTACCATTTTGATGGGATCTTTAAGAAATGATTCATTGATATTGCCAGTTTGTTCTTGCAAATCATCAGTTTTTGTCCACGAAAGGCACGAAGAAAACGAAATTTTTTGTCAAGGACATTTTTGTCCACGAAAGGCACGAAGAAAACGAAATTTTTTTGTCAAGGGCATTTTTTGTCCACGAAAGGCACGAAGAACACGAAATTTTTTTGTCAAGGGCATTTTTTGTCCTCGAAAGGCACGAAGAACACGAAATTTTTTGTCAAGGACATTTTTTGTCCACGAAAGGCACGAAGAAAACGAAATTTTTTGTCAAGGACATTTTTGTCCACGAAAGGCACGAAGAAAACGAAATTTTTTTG
>JAIFMG010000019.1 GCA_020048645.1 Bacteroidota bacterium
TGTCGAGCCGGCGGCCTACGTTGGCCAGGATGGCCCAGACCTCCTCGGCGCTGGGCAGGGGCATGCTTTTGGGATCTTGCTCGTCCATGTCAGGTTCGTGTTGGAGCGGTTCGTGGTTCGTTTCCAAGAAGAAATCGGTCGGAATCGGGAAATAGCGTCAAAAATCGCGCGAAAGCTTCGCCCGCGAACCAGAGACCCCGCCCCATGCCGAGGCCTGGAGGCGGGGTCCGTCGCGATGCAAGCCGCGGTTTGGGCTTATTCGGCTTCGTAGGTCTTGATCTCGAAGCTCATCTCAATGGCTTTCTTATAGACGTGGAACACGCCGCAGTATCGGCTTTCGGAAAGGCTGACGGCCTTCTCGATCTTGGCCATGTCGAGGTTCTTGCCCCAGATGTGGTAAACGACATGGATTTTGTTGTAGTGCATGGGATGCTCTTCGGTGATGTCGCCCTGCACCTCGATGTCGAAGGCGGTAACTTCCAGGCGCATCTTCCTGAGCAGGGAAATGACGTCCATGCCGGTGCATCCGGCAAGGGATACCAGCATGAGGGGCTTTGGCCTTGGCCCGCGGTCCTTCCCGCCGACGTCATCGGAGGCGTCGAGCACGATCTTGTGGCCGTTGACCTGGGTTTCGAAGGCCATGTCGTCGAGCCAGGAAACTTTGATTGAACTTTTCATGGGTTGTGGTTGAAATTGGTTGACGGATAGGAATCCGAGTCCAAAATTAGCGAAGATCCACGAATTTGCCAAAGTTCGGGCAGGGATGGAATGCCTGGCGCGAGAAAAGTTGGAAAATGCCGCGGCGATTGCTTATTTTCGTGGAAAAGCCCGATCCTACCCACCCCATGCCCAACAGCCAGCACCACGATCCCCTTTGCCAGTTCTGCCCCCGGCGCGAGCAATCCGTCTTCAAGGGCATGTCCCCCGAGAGCGTCGCGCTCTGCGAAAGGGGAAAAAGCACGGTACAAGTGCCCAAGGGCCAGGTCTTGTTCGAGAGTGGCCAGCGCATCAAGTGGCTCTACTGCGTCCAGCAGGGCATCGTGAAGCTGCACAAGGCCGGCGACGAGGGCAAGGACCAGATCCTGCGGCTGGTGGGGCCGGGCGAGGCCTTCGGCTACCGGGCCGTCCTGGGCCAGCGGGCCACCGAGCTGGAGGCCAGCGCGCTGGTGGCCTCGACCGTCTGCATGGTGCCTGCGGCCTGGGTGCTGGAGCAGGCCTCGAAGAACATCCAGTTCACCGGGAACCTGCTCGAGTACAGCATCCGCGGCCTAGACCAGGCCGACCGCCTGATCCTGGACCTCTCGCAGAAGACCGTCCGCGAGAGGCTCTGCCAGACGCTGCTCTGGCTCGAGGAGCGCTTCGGCAGGGACCAGGACGGCTTCCTGGCCATCCGGCTGAGCCGGGCCGAGTTCGCCAGCCTGGTGGGCACGGCCAGCGAGGGCGTCATCCGCTTCCTCTCGCAGATGAAGCAGCAGGGCTGGATAAGCACCCAGGGCAAGCGCCTGCGGATCGAGAACCCCGAGCAGTTGGCCCTCTGCTCGAAAGCCCGGAAGCCATGAGCCCGATGGAGCCCGGGCGCAGGGCCCAGGCCATCAAGGCGGAGGCCGCCCGGCTGGGCTTCGACGACTGCCGGGTGGCGCGGGCCGGGTTCCTGGAGCAGGAGGCCCCCCGGCTGGAGCGCTGGCTGCGCGAAGGCATGCACGGCCAGATGGGCTACATGGCCAGCCACTTCGACCTGAGGCTCGACCCGCGGAAGCTGGTGCCGGGGGCAAGGTCGGTCATCATGCTGGCCCACAACTACTTCCCCGAGAGGACGCAGTCCGACCCGTCGGCGCCCGTCTTGGCCAAGTACGCCTACGGGCAGGACTACCACCCGGTGCTCAAGGCCAAGATGCGCCAGTTGTGGGAGTTCATGGCGCGGAGCTTCGGGGCCATCGAGGGGCGCTGCTTCGTCGATTCGGCGCCCGTGCTCGAGCGGGCCTGGGCCGAGCGGGCCGGGCTGGGCTGGCGGGGCAAGAACTCGCTGCTGCTCAACGCCCGGCGCGGCTCGTTCTTCTTCCTTTCCGAGATCGTCTGCGACCTGGACCTGCCGCCCGACCCGCCCGTGGGGCTGGACGCCTGCGCCCGCTGCCGCAAGTGCATCGACGCCTGCCCTACGCAGGCCATCGCGGCCGAGGGCGTGGTGGATGCCCGCAAGTGCATCTCCTACTTCACGATCGAGCTGAAGGGGCGGCAGCCCGAGGCCTTCCGGGGCCAGTTCGCCAACCGGGTCTTCGGCTGCGACATCTGCCAGGATGTCTGCCCGTACAACCGCCGGGCCAGGCCGCACGGCGAGCCTGCCTTCGCGCCCCGGCCCGGCCTGCTGGAGCTGGACCGCGAGGGCTGGCGGGGCATGGACCAGGAGCTGTTCCAGGAGCTGTTCCGCGGCTCGGCCGTCAAGCGGGCCAAGTTCGACGGCCTGCGGCGGAGCATCGACTTCCTGCTGGAGGATGCCCCGGGGGAAGGCCAGGAGCCCTAGCGGTGTCGGGGCATCGCCCAAAAAAAGAAAGAGGCCCGGGACGCGCTGCGTGTGGCGCGTCCCGGGCCTTGGCCGGGCGGGGAGGCGCTCAGCGGTTGGTGGTCGTCACCTCGTCCATGCGGGTTATCTTGCCGCGCCACTGCTTGCCGAAGGCCTCGGGGTTGTGCGTTACCAGCAGGATCTGCATGTTCTCGTTGAGCTGCAGCAGGTTGTCGAGCAGGCCGACGGTCCACTCGGGATGCAGAAAGACCTCGGGCTGGTCGAGCAGGAGCACGGTGGGGGAGGCGTGCGTCACCACCACGCGGAGCATGAGGTTGAGCATCTGCTTCTCGCCGGTGGAGAGCTGGTGGGGCTTGATGATGGTCTTGTCGTTGAGGAAGATGAATGAGTTGTGCTCGTCGAAATCGACGGTCTTGCCGGTGCTGGCCAGCAGGTCGCTGACGATGTCCATCATGCGCTTCCTCTTGGAGTGGATCTGGTTTCGCAGGGTCTCCATCTCGCTGTACAGCTTGCCAATCTTCTTGAACTCCTCGTCGTTGAGCTTCTCCTTCTGGGTGAAGTGCTTGATCTTGTCCTCGAGGATCTGGGTGCTCTTGCGCTCCTTGTTGAGGAGCTTGAGGCGGTAGCTCTTGTAGAGGTTGATGGCCTCGTAGAGCTCGGCGTCGATGCTGTTGCGCGCGGTGGGCGGCAGGCTGGCGAATCGCTCCTCGTCGTACCTCCAGCCCTGGGCGGAGCTGATCTTGACGGTGCGGATGAGCTCGTCGTAGAGGAAGGTGTTGTAGAAGTTGTCGTAGAGCTTGCCGTCCTGGAGGAGGAACTTGTTGTCGTTGAATCCGATCTTGACGATGGAGAGGAAGTCGGAATGGAAGCCGTCGAGGGGCACCTCCTCCTCGAGCAGGGTCTGGATGAGGTTGAGCAGGGTGGTCTTTCCGGAGCCGTTCTTCCCCACCAGGATGTTGACCTTTGGGTTGAGGCTCCACTTGATGTCGTACCTTCCCCAGAGGCCCTTTATTTCGATTCGTTCCAAGTGCGTGATTTTCAACTCTTCGAGTTCCATGTCGTTTTGAGATTGAGGTATGGGTGGTCTAAACTGCTGGGGTCAGGGCAGGGGCGGCTCGTTGGCGGCCTTGCCGTTGAAGAAAATAAGGATTCCACGAATGTACAAAACAAACGCCAAAGATCGCGCGCTGCCGGGGTCTTGTCGGGCCATCACTTGGACTTCAGGATTTCTTCGATGAGTTTCTCGTCGTTGTTGAGCGAGCGGAAGAGCTTGGATTTGAGCCTTCCCTTGATGCTGATGAGGTTCTGGGCCATCTTGTCGATGGCCACGGTGGAGAGCAGGGTCTGGATGTAGGCCTCGATGAGGTCGTCGAGGCCGATGCCGAGCTTGTTGAAGTCGCGCTGGTCCATCATCATCAGGCGCGAGGTGTCGGAGCTCCAGGCGCCTTCGGGGGTCTTGTAGGAGAGGTTGGTGCCCAGGATGCTCCATGAGGCCTCGCCCTCGGGGATCTTGTCGAGCAGGGGCAGGGCGGCCCTGCGGGCGTAGATGGACAGGGGCCGGAAGCCGTGCTCGGTGTTGTGGATCATCATGCGCAGGTCGCTGACGTAGGTGTTGTTGCGCTTGTCGGGCAGGGTGCCCACGTGGTAGAGCT
Source organism: Bacteroidota bacterium (assembly GCA_020048645.1). Lineage (GTDB taxonomy): Bacteria > Bacteroidota > Bacteroidia > Bacteroidales > UBA6013 > UBA6013. Next base: position 4,171 of record JAIFMG010000019.1, read on the forward strand.
TGCCCTTGGCGGTCTGCGAGCTCCAGTTGTAGTTTCCGATGAGGCTCTGGACGATGAACTTCTCGTAGTGGAAGTCCAGGGCCATGAAGGCGTCGAGCTCGGCACGGCTGACGATGGTGAAGACGCCCTGGCCGGCGTTGCTGTAGGGGACCTTGATGACGGCCTGCCCGCCGAGCTTGTTGACCCAGAGGGGGACCTCGTCCTTGCTGACGTCCCAGATGGTCTCGGGGGTGTTGATGGCCAGGCCCGAGCCTTGGAGCTCGCCGTTGAGCAGCTCGTAGGCCTTGGCGGCGACCATCTTGTTGCGGCCGCCGGCCAGGCAGGCGATGACGGGGTTGAAGATGAAGGTCTTGCTGCTGACGGGAAGCCGGTTCCAGGGCTTCTGGGTGAGGTAGCGGAAGCAGGCGCGGAGGTCTTGCCAGAAGCCTTCCTCGTCCTTGCACTGCAGGGTGCCGTCGCTGACCCGGACGTTGGGGTCCTCGAGGCTCTCGGAGGGGAAGGGCACGAGCAGGACCTCCTCCTGGAACACCTCGGCCATGGCGGCGGCGTAGCCGGTGGCCTCCATGGGGTTCTTGTCGTAGATCACGGCCAGCCGCCCGGTGGCCTGGCGCCGGACGTTGACCAGCGGGGCGAAGGTGTGGCGCATGAGCTCGAGGTAGCCGCCCATCTCCTGCTGCTCGTCCTTCAGGGGCATCGACTTCTGGCCCGAGGGGCAGGAGTTGGTCTCGATGACGACCATCTGGCGCTTGGCCCCGGCGGAGGTGACGTTGATCAGGTCGGCGCCCGACCAGAAGAAGTGCTTGGGCTTGAAGTTGAGCAGGTCGTCCAACTGCGCGGGCCGGACCAGCGGGTGCAGGTGGCAGTAGCGCTTGACGATCTGCTCGGCCTTCATGTGCAGGAAAAAGCTCACCATCGGGTGGATGGTCGCGTTCAGGGCTTTTTCGTACCAGTGGTTCTCGCGGTCGAACGACTTGGGCAAAATTCGCTGAATGTCAGACATTGGGGCAGGAACTTTGGGTGATGCGGGGGCCTGGGGCGGTCTGCTCCCCTACCAGCTAAAATAGGAATTTCCACGATACCCTGAAACCCTGGCTCAGTTGCCCATGTCGGAGATGAACTTGACCCGCACCAGCCGCAGGTCCTCCTCCGAGACCTCGTCGGCCGAGAACTCGTCCAGGGCCTCCGACAGGCTTCCGTCCTGGCTCTCGCGGAAGTACTCGCAGATGTCCTGGACCAGCTCGGGGTCCAGCATCTGGTGGAGGTAGTAGTCGATGTCGAGCTTGGTGCCCGAGTTGACGATGGCCTCGATCTCGTCGAGCAGCTCGTCCATGGACGACTTCCGGCTGCGGCAGATCTCCTCCAGGGGCATCTTCCGGTCGATGGCCCGGATGATCTCGACCTTGGCGGCGGACTTGTTGGCGATGGACTTGACCACCAGGTCCAGGGGCCGCTCGATCTCGTTCTCCTCGACGTACTTCTCGATGAGCCTGACGAAGTCGGCCCCGAATCGGGCGGCCTTTCCGGCGCCGACTCCGGCTATCTGCGTGAGCTCCTTGATGCTGGTGGGGTATTGCACCGTCATGTCCTCGAGCGACTGCTCGTGGAAGATGACGTAGGGCGGCAGCCCGTGCTTGTGGGCCACGCGCTTGCGCAGGTCCTTGAGCATCTTGAACAAGGCCAGGTCGATGGCGGCGGTGGTCGAGGCCGTGAGGGTCTCCTCCTCGGCCTGGCTCTCGTAGTCGTGGTCATGGGTGAGCAGGATGGAATGCGGCTGGGCCATGAAGGCGCGTCCCTTGGGGCTGAGCTTGAGCAGGCCGTAGTTCTCGATGTCCTTCGAGAGGAGCTGGTGGATCAGGCACTGGCGCACCACGGCGTTCCAGAAGCGCTCGTCCTTGTGGGCCCCGGCCCCGAAGCTGTCCAGGCCCTCGTGCCGGAACGACTTCATGGCCGCGTTGTCGGTGCCCAGGAGGATGTCCACCACGTGGTCGCCCTTGAAGCGCTCCTTGACCTCATCGACGGCGCGCAGCAGCATCAGCACGTGGTCCATGCCCTCGAACTCGGGCTTGGGGTTCAGGCAGTTGTCGCAGTTCTCGCAGCGCTCGTCGAGGCGCTCGCCGAAGTAGTTGAGCAGTTGGCGGGGCCGGCAGACCGACGACTCGGCGAAGGCCACGACCTCCTGGAGGAGCTGGCGGCCGATCTCCTGCTCGGCCACGGCCTTGTTCTGCATGAACTTCTCGAACTTCTGGATGTCCTTGTAGCTGTAGAAGGTGATGCAGCGCCCCTCGCCGCCGTCGCGGCCGGCGCGGCCGGTCTCCTGGTAGTACCCCTCGAGGCTCTTGGGGATGTCGAAGTGGATGACGAAGCGCACGTCGGGCTTGTCGATGCCCATGCCGAAGGCGATGGTGGCCACGATGACGTCCACCTCCTCCATGAGGAACTTGTCCTGGCTCTCGGAGCGGGCGGCCGAGTCCATGCCGGCGTGGTAGGGCAGCGCCTTGATGTCGTTGACCTGGAGGGTCTGGGCCAGCTCCTCGACCATCTTGCGGCTGAGGCAGTAGATGATGACGGACTTGCCGGTGTTCTGCTTGATGAGCTTGATGATCTGGCGCTGCGGGTCGATCTTGGGGCGCACCTCGTAGTAGAGGTTGGGCCGGTAGAACGAGGACTTGAAGACCTTGGCCTCGGAGATGCCGAGGTTCTTCAGGATGTCGTGCTGCACCTTGGGCGTGGCCGTGGCCGTCAGGGCCACGATGGGCGCCCGGCCGATCTGGTCGATGATGGGCCGGATGCGCCGGTACTCCGTCCGGAAGTCGTGCCCCCACTCCGAGATGCAGTGGGCCTCGTCGATGGCGTAGAACGAGATGGTTATCTTCCGCAGGAACAGGATGTTCTCCTCCTTGGTCAGCGACTCCGGGGCCACGTAGAGCAGCTTGGTCCGCTTCTCGAGGATGTCGCGCCGGACGTCGGCTATCTGCGCCTTCGAGAGCGAGGAGTTCAGGAAGTGGGCCACGTGGTCCGTCGCGCTGAAGCCGCGCATGGCGTCCACCTGGTTCTTCATCAGGGCGATAAGGGGCGAGATCACAATGGCCGTGCCCTCCTGGAGAAGCGACGGGAGCTGGTAGCAGAGCGACTTGCCGCCGCCCGTGGGCATCAGCACGAAGGTGTCCTGCTGGGCCAGCACGTTGCGGATGACCGCTTCCTGGTCTCCTTTGAAATTGTCGAACCCGAAGTGTGTTTTCAGGTGCTTTTTGAGGTCCATGTTGTCTGCCATTTGCGCGAAGTGGTTTCGGCCCTCCGAGCCGCGTGCGGAAACACCCGTGCGCAGGGGGCGCTCCGCCGGGGTCCGGCGGGCTCCCTTGTCGATTGGGCATGGGGGGGTCAAGAAAAAAATCTATTTTTGGTCGCTCTGATCATCCTTGCTCGGGAAGTCCCCGCGGATTTCCCATTGGATTTTAAATTTAGTTTTTTTTCGGCGATCCGCAAAACCTACCGCTCCGTCGGCCTTCCGAAAGATGGCCGTGAACATGCTGCGCGACATATCAACCCCCCCCCACCCACCCGATGGCCTTCCGACGAAAGAACAAGCCCCAAGCCCAGCCCCAGGAGCAAGACATGGGCTTCCTCGACCACCTCGAGGTCTTGCGCTGGCACATCCTCCGCTCGCTCCTCTACGCCGGGACGCTCGCCGTCGTGGCCTTCGTCTTCAGCCGCGACATCTTCGACAAGGTGCTTCTCCTGCCGAAGACCCCCGAGTTCGCCACCAACCGCTGGCTCTGCGAGCTCGGCCACGGCTTCGGCACCGAGCTGCTCTGCATCAACACCAAGCCCTTCCAGATCATCAACATCACCATGGCGGGCCAGCTCTCCACCGACCTGCTCGTGTCGTTCATCGCCGGCATCATCCTGGCATTCCCCTTGATATTCTGGGAGTTCTGGCGCTTCATCGAGCCTGCCCTCTACGACCAGGAAAGGCGGCACGCCCGCGGGGCCGTCTTCTTCAGCTCCCTGCTTTTCCTGCTGGGCGTGCTGTTCGGCTACTACGTCATCACCCCGCTCTCGGTCCACTTCCTGGGAGGCTACACCACCAGCGCGCAGGTCCTCAACCAGATCAACCTCCAGTCCTACATCTCCACCGTCACCTCCGTGGCCCTGGCCAGCGGCGTCATCTTCGAGCTGCCCGTGCTCATCTTCTTCCTGAGCAAGGCCGGCATCGTCACCCCCGCCATGCTCAAGAAGTACCGCAAGCATTCGGTGGTGGCCATCCTCACCGTCGCGGCCATCATCACCCCGCCCGACGTCTTCAGCCAGATCCTCGTCGCGCTGCCCCTCCAGGTGCTCTACGAGCTGGGCATCGTCATCTCGCGCCGCGTCGAGCGGCAGCTCGCCGCCAAGGCCGCCCTGGGGCAGACCTAGCCCCGGCAAATCTTTCCCGGTCGGGACTTTTGGCGGAACCATCGCTTTTGTTATTTTTGGGGAGAATCCCTCAAAAATTGACAATCTAAACCTGCCCTACCGATGGAAGAAAACGCCGAAATCTACCGACCCTCGCCCGTAGTGGTCGAAGCAGCCAACATCAAGGAGTACAACCAGCTCTACAAGTACTCCGTCGAGAACCGGGAGGACTTCTGGGCCGAGCAGGCCGAAAAGCTCTTCTGGCACAAGCGCTGGGACAAGGTCCTCGACGACAGCCGCAAGCCCTTCTACAAGTGGTTCGTCGGCGCGAAGACCAACATCATCAGCAACGCCATCGACAGGCACCTGGCCACCGCCACCCGCAACAAGCTGGCCATCATCTGGGAAGGCGAGCCCGGCGACGTCCGCACCTTCTCCTACCACGCCCTCAACCGCGAAGTCTCCCAAATGGCCAACATCCTCAAGGCCATGGGCGTCCAGAAGGGCCACATCGTTACCATCTACATGCCCCAGGTGCCCGAGCAGGTCTTCGCCATGCTCGCCTGCGCCAAGATCGGCGCCGCCCACAGCGTCGTCTATGGCGGATTCAGCCACGAGGCCCTGGCCGAGCGCATCAACGACGCCAAGAGCCGCGTCGTGCTCACCGCCGACGGAGGCTTCCGCCGCGGCAAGCCCACCCAGCTCAAGGAGATCGTCAACAAGGCCCTCGAGCACACCCCCACCGTCGAGGTCTGCATCACCGTCCGCCGCACCGGACAGGAAACCTTCATGGAGAACGACCGCGACTACTGGCTCCACGACCTCAAGGCCCTGCCCATCGCCTCGCCCCGCTGCGAGACCGAGGTCATGGACGCCGAGGACATGCTCTTCCTGCTCTACACCTCCGGCTCCACCGGAAAGCCCAAGGGGCTGGTCCACACCCACGGCGGGTACCAGGTCTATACCTCCACCACCCACCGCATGGCCTTCGACATCAAGGACGAAGACCGCTTCTGGTGCGCCGCCGACCCGGGATGGATCACCGGCCACAGCTACATCACCTACGCCCCCCTGATCAACGGCAGCACCATCTTCCTCTACGAAGGAGCCCCCAACCACCCCTACCCCGACCGCTGGTGGAAGATGGTCGAGAAGTACGGCATCAACATCCTTTACACCTCCCCGACGGCCATCCGCGGCCTGATGCGCTTCGGCGAGTCCTGGCCCAAGAAGCACGACCTCTCGGGCCTGCGCCTGCTCGGCTCCGTGGGCGAGCCCATCAACCCCGAGGCCTGGAAGTGGTACCACCGCCTCGTGGGCGGAGGCAACTGCCCCATCATCGACACCTGGTGGCAGACCGAGACCGGCGGGTTCATGATCTGCCCTCTGCCCATCACGCCCCTCAAGCCCGGCAGCGCCACAAGGCCCTTCTTCGGCAACGAGATCGCCGTGGTGGACGACCACGGCGTGGAGGTGCAGCCCGGGCACGAAGGCAACCTGGTCATCAAGAACCCCTGGCCCGGCATGGCCCGCACCATCTTCAACGACCCCGAGCGCTTCCGCAAGACCTACTGGGAACGCTTCGAGAGCCAGGGCTGGTACCACCCCGGCGACTCGGCCAAGATGGACAAGGACGGCTACTTCTGGATCATCGGCCGGAGCGACGACGTCCTCAAGGTCAGCGGATACCGCCTGGGCACGGCCGAGGTCGAGAGCGCCCTGGTGGGCCATCCCGCCGTGGCGGAGGCCGCCGCCATCGGCCTGCCCCACGAGCTCAAGGGCAACTCCATCCACTGCTTCGTGCTGCTCAAGACCGGAGCGGCGCCCTCCCGCGCCCTCGAGGACGAGCTCAAGAAGCAGGTGGCCGACCAGCTCGGGGCCATCGCCCGGCCCGAGGAGGTCCACTTCGTCGAGAGCCTGCCGAAGACCCGCAGCGGCAAGATCATGCGCCGCGTCCTGCGCGCCCAGGCCCTCGGCCAGGATCTGGGCGACATCAGCACCCTCGAGGAGTAAGCCCCCGCCCTGCCCTGCCCCGACGCCCCGCCCCGCGCCCCGACGCGCCGGCGGGGCGTCCCGTTGGGGCCCGCTGGCCCCGGGCCTCCGTCCCAATCGCCTGTCCTGCCCTCCAAGGGCAAGATGGAAGCCACCCTTCCGAAAAATCCGGGCGCTTCCTTGCTTTTTTAAAATTATGTGCCTATTTTGGCCCATTCAAACCCAAGCTCAAAAATGGAATATCCCAACATCAAGACCAGCCGCATGGGCATAGGCGAAGCCTCATGGCGCCCACCTCGGACAACCGCCCATGCGCCTGTGACTTCGAGGAGTCTCTTCTGAATGGTTGAGCCAAAAGCAAAAAACAAATTTCTCAAATAGACTAGATTTGCCCTAACGAGTAAAAAACTAGTCTAATTCAAAGTATTTCGTCAATAAAATCATATAATGCGATGAGCAAAACAAAAATTCAACAACCACCAACCATCATCGACGCCTTTGACGGTTTGATACACAACATATACGTTAGCAACGTACACAACCGTCTTCGTCAATTAGATCACCCACAAGAAAATGATTGTAAGCGTTGGATTTGGGAATTGATACAAAATGCAAAAGACAGCATTGTACAAGACCAAAACAGGCAAGCCGTCGATATAAAGATTATAGCAAGGGAAGATTCTCTCATCTTTAAACACAACGGCTCACCATTTACTGCCGAGGCATTATTGGGCTTGCTCTACAAATATAGCGGCAAAAAAGGTAATGATAGCGAAAGTACAGGGCGGTTTGGAACAGGTTTTTTGACAACTCATTCTCTGTCAAAAATTGTATCTATTGAAGGGGACTTATATTACGATGTCAACAAAACTATTCTTAAAGGATTCTCTGCAACAATGTACAGAAATGGAATTAATGCCCAAGAACTGCTAGACGGTGCAGAAAAAATGAAAAAAAGTTTAGATTATACCGATGAATTAAACACTTGGACAACATATACCTATCATTTGGAAACAGATGAAAACAAAAAAGCATTGAAACTTGGTATTGAAAATTTTATTGCAAATATCACTCAAGTAATGCTGTTTTGTAACGAGTTAGCAACGGTTGAATTAGACAATAATGGATTTGTTACAAAAATAATTAGAAATCAGGTACAACAGCTAGGCAACGATATTTACATTTCCGAATTTGAAATATCGGGAAGTGAATCTCAAAAAAGGAAATATGTACACAAAAAATTAAGTAGGTACAGCGACGAATTATCAAAGCGATTTAAAAAAGAGAGAAATTTACGTTTAATGATTGCGATTGAAATTGACAAAGAAAACAATCTTGTTGACAATACAAATTCCCCCTCTCATTTTTGTGTCCTTCCTCTTGTAGGCTCTGAAAAGCATATTATGCCATTTTATTTAAACAGTCCCGACTTTGAGCCTGATTCTGAAAGAGAAAGTTTATTATTAGACGGTTCAGACGATTGGGAAGAACATTCTGAATTAGGAACAATTATCACTGTTAGAGGTATTAACCGTCTAATTCTTAAAGAAAGCATTGAACTTTATGAATCATTGGTTTCTTTTCTGTCAGAAAATGACTATCATAAATTATTCCTACTTGCAAAGGGGCTGAAACGCACTCCTGATTTTGAAAAGAACTTTAACAGAGAGTGGATTGAGAAAGAAATTATTTTGCCATACCGAGAAGTATTAACAAGATACTCTATTGTTGAAACAAAAAACGGAAATCAGAAGATTTTTAATGACGACAAGTCTCCCAAAATAATTATTCCCCAGGGCAATAAAGAAGTTCGCCAACAAATATACTCCTTATTAACTGAAATTTTTGAAAGTCGTTTGCCATTAGAAAAATATGCTGACAATTGGGCTTCATTAGCTTGGAGCGGTTGTGGGCTCTTTGGAATTGACAACTTTTGTAAATATGTTACCGACAAGCAAAATGTCTCAAACTTGCCGAATTACGAATGGATGAATAAATTCCTTACTTTCATTAAGAATACGGACGAAACTTTATTAAAAAAATACGCTCTCGTTCCCAACACCAATGGTGATTTTATTTCATTAGAAAAACATGACTTTTCAGAAGGAGTTGGGTTGACTGAATTTATGCTTAATATTTTATCATCACTTGGTTTGGATTTAAAACCCAAACTTCTGAATAATAATATTACGGCAATAAGCTTACCCATAAAAATTGATTCCAAAACTATCGCTGAAAAAATAGATGAGCAAGTCGAAAAAATCATTAAAGATAAAAATAATTCTGATGTTCAAATAATTTTCAAATTAAGACCAATAATCAATATTGTCTCGGATGCAAACAATTACGAAATTGATTTCCTTGAGAAACAATTGAAAATTCATCAATTTTCCAACCAACTTTTTTCAAATCACGAAATAAAGGAGGTAAATAACAATGACATTCCTTCAAGAGCATGGCAATCATTCCACAAATGGTTTATCATTACAGCAATTAAAGAAATAGCAGGATACAAAAAACTCAATTCAATTCCTTCAAGAATTGAGAATAGAGTTGAATGGCTAAACGATTTCATCGCTTTTGTAGCGAAAGAAGAAAAGACAGCACAACTTGATCTTTATGCAATTATCCCCAATCAGAATGGGGATTTCTGCTTGAAAAAAAATCTATACAGAGATGCAGATATTCCTAATCAATTAAAATCTGAAATTGCAGAGGGTTTCGGAATTATTTTGAGAAACTCATTGCTGGACAAAACAATTAACTCGATTGAAATCACACAAGAAAAAAACATAAAAACCGTAATTTCCAGAATAAATGAAATTTTCTCATCCCAAAATTCCTATAAATTTCCAAATCCACAAAATAACATGTTGGATTTTGCTATTTATCTCCTTCACTTTTTGCCAGAAGAGTCAAATCCAACCTTGTACAAGTCGCAATTTTCATTGCTTGAAATCGTCCGTAAGTATTACTTCGACAAAAGCAAGGCTTATGTAGAACCGACATCAATTACGTGTACATCAGAGGACTTTTGGAATAAAGCAAATTCTTATATAATTCTTTGGCTACAGCAACATATTGAAAGTAATAGAAATATTGATGGGTTAAAGGCTTTCTTATCGAAATCTGGTAAGAGCTATGACAACAGCGAGACATTATTTTTTCTGAATAGCTTATACAATTATTTAAAAACAACAAATAATCAGATTTCACGCAAAATTATTCCCAATCAAAAAGGTGACTTCTGCTCTAAAAATGATTTGTTTAGAGATGCTGATATTCCCGATGAATTAAAATCCGACAAAGCAGAGGGTTTCGGAATTATTTTGAGAAACTCATTGTTGCACAAAGAAATTAACTCTGTCGAAATCACACAATCAAAGGATATAAAAAACGTAATTGCCACAATAAATGGAATTTTCACAAATAATCCTCACTTTAAATTCCCCGTTCCACAAAATGACAAATTAGGTTTTGCTATTTACTTGCTTCATTTTCTGCCTCTGCAGTCAAGTCCAGCCCTATACAAGTCACAGCTTTCTCTCCTTGATATCGTCCGAACCTATTACCACGACAGGAGCAAGGCATTTTTAGAACCAATATCTATATCCTGCACATCTGAAGACTTTTGGAACAAAGCAAACAATTTTGTGATTTCTGTTCTACAACAACATATTGAGGAAGATAAAAGTATCGAAGGTCTAAAGAAATTCTTATCAAAACCTGACAATATCTATGACATAGGTGACACAATAATTTTTCTGAATGACTTTTATGATTACTTGAAGACTTTAAAAATTCAGATTTCTCGCAAAATTATTCCAAATCAAAAAGGCGATTTCTGCTTGCTTGACAACAAATTATTCAAAGACAGCGACATCCCAGAAGATTTGAAAGACGTTTTGTTTTTGATTAACCCCGCAAAAGATTTTCGTCAAATATTAGCAGAAAAATCATTGTCTATACAACCAATGTATCCAAAAACTATCAAAGACATTGCAACTGACATTGATGAAATAATTAAAATTCGATTTTCTGATTCAAGAAATTGGGAAGATGAACACTTCAAAAAGGCTATTGCAATTCTATCGGAATACTTCCGTAAGCACAAAGAAAGCAAAGATTACTTCGTTTATTCTTGGAACAAAAAGGATTCTATTGAATTAAATGTGCTGTGGAGTGAAAAAGAGCGTGAAGCATTTAAAGAATTTAAGGAAATTGGTAATGAAAAACTGCAACTTTTATTATCAAAAGACGCTGAAATCAATAAACTCAGAATAGAAAAAGAAGCACTAATTGACGAAAATAAAAAATTGAAAGAAGATAAGCAAACATTGGAACAAGAAATCGAACAACTCAAGAAACAAATTGAGAATGCAGCAACAGACACTGAAAAAAGGAATTTGCATGAAATCTTGACAAGTAAATTAACCATCTTAGAAGAAAAAAGTAATGAAATAGCGTTTATCGGCACTTGTTTGGGAACCGGTCTATCAAAGCAACAGCAAAAAGAAATAAATGAAGAAGCGAGAAAAATTGTCAAGCAAGAATTAGAGAATAGATTGGTAGATGAACAAAAAAGACAGGAATCTTTTGGCAAAATTTTCACCTATTCTTTAAAAGGTTTTGAGGGATACTCAAATAGCCCAATCATGCAAATTAACGAGATAAATTACCCGATTGTTGTAAAGAGTTACAAAAAGAAGTCAGAGCCATTTAATATTAATCCAGGAGAGTGGGAGCTTGTAACAAAAGAGAAAAATGCTCTCTTTCTTGTTTGGGATGGCAATAAAATTAATCACATAGATATCCTTGGGCTTTTAAAAAATCAGTCTCATATTGATATTTCATTCAGTACCGAAAATTTAGATTTAGAAGAACGCCTAACTAAATTTTCGCAATCGATGAGGTATTTTAAAAATATTCAATTCAAGTTTTCAAGTTTAGTTTCATCGCCTATTGGGCAAGCAACGAGTTTAAGTAATTACTTCTTTGATGCCAGCCACGAGAATGATGTTAATGATGCTAACTCAGACATAATGTTATGATATATACACGTCAAGACCATATTCAGTTTCTTGAAGAAGAATTACGAGCCGTTACAGAGGAGTTTAAGAAGAAGTTAGAAACGCAGGCAATTACACTTATGCAGGATAAAAGTGAATTGTATATTGCTCAGTTTATTACCTTTCGAAGCACAGGTGAGATGCTTTTAAAATTTCCAAATACCCGAGCACTTCCACGTAAAGGTGATTATCTTTATTGCTTTACCGTACCTAAAGAGTTGAGAAATTATCGGAATTGGGGTACAATGACTTACGCCGATTTGCTAAGAAAACACAACCAGCATTCTGATGGCATTGTTTGTATTTGGCAGTTGCCATACAAAACACCTGATGGTGTAGTTGACGACAGGTTCTCGGTTGTGGCATTTAGTGGTGTTGAGAGGAATTTTGCTCAAAATATAGCACCCTGGCAATTCTTGGATAATAACGAGTCGAATAACTCAAATTTGACCGCCACAAACCTTGAAGATTTAGTGCGAACGGATGGAATAATTTTGTTACTTGGCCCAAGGAAGCCTCCGTTTGAATATCTTATGAATCTACAAAAAATAGTCAAAATTAGTCAATTGCCAGAAGTTTGCCGAATTTTGGATAGTGATTTTACTCCACAGGATAATTATCCACAATTGCTTGATTCCAAACATGATATTGCTTCTTTTGCCATTTCACAGCTCGAAAATATCAATAATATGATTTTGCAAGGCCCACCAGGGACTGGCAAAACTTTTCTAATTGCTCAAATTTGCGAAAAACTTTTAAAAAATGGTAAATCTGTTTTAATCACTGCGTTAACAAACAGAGCATTAGTTGAAGTTGCCCTTAAGCCGGCATTAAAAAAACTTTTAGAACAAAAAAAGATTCATAAAACAAAACTAACAACAGATGAAGCAAAAGAAGTTAAAGGATTACAAGATATTTCAACAAAGGATTTATCACCTATACAAGGTGAATTAATTCTTTCAACATTTTATATATCGAGCATGCTTGCCACTCAAACAACTGACAGAAGTGGCCAAAAAATGATTACTGATTATCAAGTCTTAGATAATGTACTTATTCACGAACAGGTTGGATTCAATAATTATTCATTTGATTATGTAATTGTAGATGAAGCAAGTCAAACCTTACTCTCAACATTAGCAATGTCAAAAATTTTAGAAAAAAAAACACTTTGGGTTGGCGATTCAAAGCAGTTAGGGCCTGTTATTTTACTCAATGAAGACCGAATAAATGTCCGCAAATGGCATTTATTGTCAGACGGATTTTTGGCCCAAACGAATTTCACCACAAATTCGTTTTACCAATTAAGTGATTCTTATCGTTTAACAAGTCGTTCAGCCTATTTCACCGGTATGTTCTATGACAACGCATTAAAATCAATAGTAATCAATGAGAACCTTTTTTCATACACTGTATTGCCAAACGAAATTTCACAATTCCTAAACCCGAAGGGTGGCCCAACTCTGCTAAAAACTGATTTGCCGATTGGCGAAAAAAGTCCAAAGCAAGCGATTGACTTGATTTCAAAAATCGTCATCGAGTTGAGGAAAGTAACTCCTAAACTCGAAATTGCTGTACTGGCAAAATTTATTGCAACTGTAAAGTCGTTACAAAAATCAATTCCGAAAAATTTCACGAATATACTCGTTGAAACAGTCGATAAAGTTCAAGGTTTGACAACCGATATTACGATTTTTTTAATACCAAATACAAGTGTTTTCTACTCACTCAACCCACGACTTTTCAACGTGGCAACAAGCCGGTCCAAACGACACACAATTATCATATGTGACAAAAATATTCTTATTAACACCCATATTAGCAAAGAAGTTAAGTCATACCTAGAAATACTTGAAAAAGAATTCTCTTTTTATATTCATGGAAGCAGTATTAATACAGCGCGTGCTTGAAAATCAACTCTCCAGAAAGAATCAACCTGCGAAATCATTCCGAAAATCCAATACCCAATGGAACCGCAAAAAGCACAGCGGGGCATCATTCCCCAGAAAATCAAAGGCTTTCGAGACATTGACCCGGCCCTGAACCAGCTCCGGGCGCACATCGTCGAGAAGGCCAGCCAGGTCTATGCCCGCTACGGGTTCGAGAAATGGGACACTCCGGTGCTGGAGTACGCCGACGCCCTGGGCAAGTACATGCCCGACACGGCCACCGTCGAAGAGGGCGTTTACAGCTTCCAGAACCCCGAGGCCGAGCCGGTGCTCGACAGCCGCGGCAAGGAAATGTCGGACCACGAGGACAAGGTCATCATGGAGCACCACCACCTGGCCCTGCGCTACGACCTGACGGCCCCGCTGGCCCGGGTCTATGCCGAGCGCCTCTGGATGAAGCACTTGCGCGGGCAGGTCAGCACGGCCAACCCGCCGCTTTTCCGCCGGTTCCAGCACGGGCCGGTCTATCGCTACGAGATCGACCTCGACCCGGGGCGCTTCCGCGAGTTCTGGCAGTTGGACTTCGACACCGTGGGCTCGGCCGACGTGGCCGCCGACGCCGAGGTCTGCATGGTGCTCAGCCAGGCGCTCGAGGCCATTGGCATGCCCCGCGAGACTTTCCAGGTGAAGGTCAACAACCGCAAGGTGCTCAAGGGACTGCTCCGCGGCCTGGGCGTGCTCGACGACAGCCGCGAGCGCGACATCCTGCGCGTGATCGACAAGCTCGACAAGGTGGGCCTCGAGGCCGTCCGGCAAGAGCTGGGCGCCGGCCGGGTCGAGAAGTCCGGGGCGCCCATCGCGGGCCTGGGCCTGCCCGAGGCGCTGGTGGAGGCCGTGGGCGCGTTCTTCGTGGCCTTCGAGCAGGCACTGCCCCGGGAGCAGACCCTGGCCAGGCTGGACGAGCTCCTGCCCCAGGAGCCCGTGGCCCGCGAGGGGCTGGACGAGCTGCGGCGCATCCACGAGCTGCTGGCGGCCGCCGGTTTCGACGATAGCCGCGCGCGCCTCGACCCCACGCTGGTGCGGGGCATGGCCTACTACACCGGGCCCATCTTCGAGGTGGAATCGCTGCTGACGGTTCCCGGCAAGAAGGGCCAGCGCCGCAAGGTCGGGGCAATTTGTGGAGGCGGGCGCTACGACTCGCTCGTCGAGAGGCTCCTGGGCTTCAAGGTTCCGGCCACGGGCGCCTCCATCGGGGTGGACCGCCTGGCCGAGCTGCTGGTGCTCTCGGGGCAGGCGCGGCCGAAGGCCACCGGCCCGGCCCTGGTCGTGGTCTTCGACGAGGCCATGATGCCCGAGTACCAGAAGCTGGCCGCCGAAATCCGCGCCGCCGGCCTGCCCGCCGAGGTCTTCTACGGCGCCGCGAAGAACCTCAAGAAGCAGTTCGCCTACGCCGACGAGCGCGACTGCCCCGTGGCCGTGATGCTGGGCGAGGACGAGCTGGCCAAGGGCGTGGTGACGGTCAAGGACCTGGTCAAAGGGCGGCAGAGCCAGGACATCCAGGACAAGGACCAATGGCGCCGCGAGGTGCAGTTCGAAGTCGAGCGGGCCGGGCTGGCCGAAAAACTTAGGCAGATGCTGCTCCGCTGAGGCCCTCCGCGCGCCTGACATTCTGGCAAAAAGGACGCCTCCGACCGCGGGGGCGCCCTTTTCGCTCCTCGGCCCGAAAAGGCTTTTTTCGGCGCGCCGAAGGCTTTCTGCCAGCAGTTTCGTAACTTGGGCAAGCAAACTGAAACCGGGAAAACCATGCTCAACACCCAAGAATGGTGGGCCAAGCTCAACCCCTTTTGGAAGACCATCATCCAACTGACGGCCGATTTCGATGGCGAGCCGACCGCCACCGACTTCTTCCGCATCGAGCGCATCAGCGAACTGGACCTGAGCGGCACCAAGACCATGGCCATTGAGGCCGTGGCCGAGCTGGGCAACCTGCGCCGGGTCAACCTCGCGGGCACGAAGGTGGCCGACCTGTCCCCCCTGGCCAACCACCGCGGCCTGGCCTGGCTCAAGCTCGACGACACGCCCGTGGAGTCGCTCAAGCCGCTGCTCTACCTGAGCAACATCGAGTACCTCGGCCTGCGGGGCACCCCGGCGCGTAGCCTCCACGACCTGCGCTACCTGCGCCGCCTGCGCGAGCTGGACCTCCGCGGCTCGGCCGTCGTCTCGCTGCACGGCCTCCAGGACGCCTCCAACCTCGAGCGGCTCTACCTCGACGGCTCGGCCGTGGCCGACATCAAGGCCCTGCTCAACCTCCGCTACCTGCGCGTGGTCAGCCACGGCGGCAGCAAGGTGCCCGCGGCCGAGCTCGAGGCCTTGGCCAAGGCACGGCCCCATCTGCAGTTGCTGGCGCAGAAGCCCGACGACGCGGCCGAGCCCGAGACCTCCTTCGGCCCGCCCGTGGCCGTGGCCAAGCCGCGCTTCGCGATTCCGACCGAGGGCACCTTCGCACAGCCCATGGAAATCGCCCCGATCCGCGCCGGAGAGACCTTCGCGCCCCGGGCCATCAGCCCCTACAAGCACCTCGAAAAGTGGTGGGACAACCTGGCCGTGGGCTGGAAGATGGGCATCCGCAAGCAGCTCGCCTTGTCGGGATCGCCCCAAGGCGCTGATTTTGAACGCATCCAGAAGCTCGAATCCCTGAACTGCGACGATGTCGAGATCCACCACCTCGACCCGCTCGTCCAGATGCCCAACCTGCGCTGGCTCTCCATCAAAAACAGCGAGATCGAGTCGCTCATCCCCCTGAACTTCGTCAAGAAGCTCGAATACCTCGACATTTCCAACTGCCCCGTCAAGGACCTCCTGCCCGTCGCGGCCCTGAGCCAGCTCCGGCAGCTCCGCCTTTCGCACACCGACGTGGCCAGCCTCGAGGCCCTGCGCAACCTGTTCCTGCTCGAAAGCCTGCACATCGACAACAACGACATCACCGACCTCGGGCCCCTGCGCAAGCTCGAGTTCCTGCGCGAGCTCCAGGCCCACAACACCAAGGTCAGCTCCATCGACGTGGCCAAGCACCTCGGGCAGCTCGAGGTGCTCAACCTGGCCAGCACCCAACTGGCCAGCCTGGCCCCGCTCGAAAAGCACCCCAGCCTGCGCTTCATCGACCTGGGCCACACCCCCGCCCAGCTCGACCTGGCCGTGCTCGAGACCCTGCCCAAGCTCGAAAAGGTCAACCACCCGCTCTGGCGCAAGGAGCATCCGCAGGCCGCCGCCAACAACAAGCTCGAACAGCGCATCGCCGAGGAGATGCGCATCCGCCAGGAGCTCAAGGAGCAGGAAAAGGCCTCCCATGCCCAGCCCCAGGCCGCCAGGGCACAACCGCAAGCCACCAAGCCCGAGCCGGATAAGTTCGCCCCCATCGCCTACACGCCCAAGAAGAAGAAGCGGGGCGGATGCTTCGTCACCCTGCTCATCCTGGGCGCCCTGTCCTACGGCGGCTACCTCATCTGGGACGGCCTCTGGTGGCAGCGCCTTTCTTCGGGCTGGCAGGAGGTCTTCGCCCAGAACATGGGCCTGGACTACTTGCCCCAGAAGCACGAGGCCGAAGTGTTCCTCTACAACAGCAGCCTGACCATCGGCCCCGAGCACTACATCTACGACCTCCAGCCCGTCCTCCGCTTCGAGTACATCGAAGAGCTGCGCATCCACAGCCCCTACATCTATTCGCTGGAAGAGCTGCAGTCCTTGGGGGCCTCCTTGACCCTGCTCGACATCAGCGGAAGCTCCATCCTGTCGTTCTGGGGAATGGAGAGCCAGTACTGGCTCCGGCACGTCGAGGCGGCGCACTCGGGAGTCAGCGACCTGGATGGCCTGGTCGGTTGCGACGCCCTGGAGTACGTGGGCATCTCCTACACCCAGGTGTCCAACATCGAGGCCGCCACCTACTGGCCAGCCCTGCGGCAGCTCGACCTCCGCGGGCTGAACCTCTACGACCTCGCGCCGCTGCAAGAGCATGGCAGCCTGGCCACCCTGCTCATGGACAGCAGCCAGGTCATCGACGCCTCGCCCCTGGCCACCATCGACTCGCTGCGCGTATGGCACGCCCGCGCCTGTCCGTCGCTCTACCTCGACCCGGCGGCCGACTGGGACCAGAGCCACCTCAGCGAGCTCTACCTCGACGGCTCCGACATCACCGACGACGAGCTGGCGGCCGTGGGCAAGATGCGCAGGCTGCAGAGGCTCTCGCTGGCCGGCACGTCCATCACCCGCATCGACGAGCTGCGCGGCATCAAGCGGCTGCTCTGGCTCGACCTGACGGGCACGGCCGTGGACCCCGCCGAGATCGAGGAGTTCCGCCGGAGCCGCCCGCAGGTGGAGGTCGTCTTCGGGCCTGGGCCCGGAGACCCGGCCCTGCCTGTCGAGCCCGAGGAGCCCGGCTCGCTCGACAGCCTGATCGAGAGCCTGCTGGACACGCTGCCCTGATACCAGGCCGCGTTCGAGGGTGGAATATGCCAATCGCCGACATCCACGGCCCCCGCGGACCTTGTCCATAGCCGCGTTGATCATGTCGCCCCTTCGGGGCTCGAATCGCGTGGGGAATACCGCTTTCTACAATCATGTCGCCCCTTCGGGGCTCGAATCGCGTGGGAATCCCGCTTTCTACAATCATGTCGCCCCTTCGGGGCTCGAATCGCGTGGGGAATCCCGCTTTCTACAATCATGTCGCCCCTTCGGGGCTCGAATCGCGTGGGAATCCCGCTTTCTACAATCATGTCGCCCCTTCGGGGCTCGCCGCGCAAAAGCCCCGAAGGGGCGGCATGATTGTAGCCACGACGCCAACAACACGCCCTCTAGCCAAAAAAGAAGCAGCCCCACTCGAATGCGAGCGGGGCTGTTTCTTTTCCAAGCCTACAAGAGGACGAGGCGCCAAGGGGCATCAGTTGGCGGCGACTTTCAACACGTCGGCGATGGCGCGCTTGAAGGTCTCCTTGGGCAGGGCGCCCATGGCCATTTGGGGCTGCTCGTTCATGGGGACGAAAAGCAGCGAGGGGATGCTCTGGATGCCGAACATCTGGCTCAGGCGGCGCTGGTCTTCAGTGTCCACCTTGTAGATGTTGAGCTTGCCTTTGTATTCATCCTGAAGTTCTTCCAGGATGGGGGCGACCATTTTGCAAGGTCCGCACCAGTCGGCGTAGAAGTCGATCATGCAGGGCAGGTCGCCTTCGAATTTCCACTCTTTGTTCGCTTCCCAGTTGAAGACTTTTTGCTTGAAGGTCTCTTCGGTGAGGTGTTCGATCTTAGCCATGGTTGAAAAAAAGTTTTTTTTGTGATCAAGAAGTTCTGTCCAAACGCTTTCGAGTCGGCATTTTCAAGTTTCGTGCCCCTGGCGGGTTTCGGACATATTGTCATATGAAAATTCTTTCAAGTGTCCGGATGGACGAAAAGAGGGACGCGATTTTGTCAGAGCCTTTGCGAAGGGGGCATGGACTACGTCCGCGAAGATACGAACAGGGGAATTTAAAACCAATTTAAACTAGGTTTCGGCTCCGCTCAGCGGACATAGCTGGCGGCGTTGAGGTCGATGGAGCATCCGGTGGCGTGGTCCATGAGGCCCGAGCAGAGGAAGAGCACGGTGGGGGCTATGTCCTCGGGCTGGGTGAGCGTGGGCAGGGCGTTGTCGGCCAGGACGCTCTGGGGGCCGTGGGCGCGGATGAAGTCGTCGGCCATGCGGGTGTTGGTGAAGCCCGGGGCCACGACGAAGGACTTGATGCCCTGCTTGCCGTAGCCGCGGGCCAGCGAGCGCGAGAGGGCGACCATGCCCGCCTTGGAGGCGGCGTAGGCCAGGTGGTCGGGCGTGTCGCCGCGGAAGGCCGCGCGCGAGGCCACGAAGACGAAGCGCCCCTGCCCCTGGCGCAGGAAACCGGGCAGGAGCAGCTTGCCCAGGTAGGCCGCCGAGCGGAGGTTGACGGCCAGGGTGCGGTCCCAGTTGGCCAGCCAGGCGTCGTCGGGGCCGAGCGGGTCGGCGGCCTCGAAGATGCCGGCGTTGTTGACCAGGGCGTCGATGCGGCCCAGGGCGTTGGCGGCCTCGCGGGCCAGGCGGGGCACCTGCTGGTCGTCGGCCAGGTCGGCGCGCAGGGGGAAGGCCCGGCCGGGGTGGGCCCGTGCCAGCACCTCGACTTCGGCCGAGCCGGTGTTGTGGTGCAGGGCCACGCGGGCGCCCGCTTCGAGCAGGACGCGGGCCGTCGCGGCGCCGATGCCGCGGGAGGCGCCCGTCAGCAGGACGCCCATGCCTTCAAGGTCGATCTTCATGGCTTTGGTGGGGGGATTGGTGAGGCCCGAAAGATAGGCAGAATCGGCACGCGGTTGGCGCGGTTTTTCGTAAATTGGGCCCCGAAAACAGAAACGAAAACCCCATGCGCCCCGGCCTCAAGATCAAAAAAGGAAGCTCCGACTTCGCGAGCCTGACGCGCGACGGTGGATACTTCGTGGACAAGAGCCTGCTGATAAAGGAGTTTTTCGACACCTCCGCCTACACGGTGCTCCTCACGCGGCCGCGGCGCTTCGGCAAGAGCCTCAACCTCTCGATGATCGAGCACTTCTTCGACCTGGCCAAGCCCGAGAGCGCCGAGCTTTTCGAGGGCCTGGCCATTGCCGAGGACGCCGAATTTTGCCAGGCGCATCAAAACCGATACCCTGTCATACACTTGTCGCTCAAAGGCATACAGGAGACCAACTGGGAAAGCTGCCTGGCCAAGTTCGCCGCCGAGCTGTCGGCCCTGTACGCGCGGCACAAGCGCCTGCTCGACTCTTCGGCCCTGGACGACTGGGAGAAGGAGGCCTTCGGCAGGGTGCTGCGGGCCAAAGCCTCGACCGCCGAGCTGCAAAACGCCCTGCGCGACCTGAGCCACTACCTGCGCGCCCAACACGGACAGCCCGCCGTCGTGCTGGTGGACGAGTACGACGCGCCCCTGCTCAGCGCCTTCCGCTATAGCCCGCGGCCTTCGGCTGGCTTGCAGGGCGGGCCGCCCAACTTCTACGAGAAAGTCGCCAACTTCATGCAGGGGCTGCTCGGCCAGGTCTTCAAGGGCAACGACTCCAACCTCAAGAAGGGACTTCTGACCGGCGTGCTGCGCGTCGGCCGCGAGAGCATCTTCTCGGAGTGGAACAACTTCGACGTCTTCGGCATCCGCTCGCCCTATTTCTCCGACAGCTTCGGGTTCACCGAGCAAGAGACCCGCCAGATGCTCGAGTACTTCGGCCTGGACCAGCACAAGGACAAGGTGCGCGCCTGGTACAACGGATACCGCTTCGGCAACCGCGAAGGGATGCACAACCCCTGGTCCATCGTCAACTTCATCTCCAACATCGAACAGGGTTTCATCCCCTACTGGGTCAACACCGGCGACCACTCCCTGATCGAAGGCCGCATGGGCGAGCCCGGCGTCGAAGAGGCCATCCGCGAGCTCCTCGAAGGCAGGACCATCGAGAAGCATCTCCGAGACAACTTCGTCTTCGAGGACTTCGGCAGGGGGGGCGAGCTGCTCTGGACCCTGCTCGTCGAAAACGGCTACCTCTGCCTGGCCGGCCCTGGCGAGTTCGGCCGGCACAAGCTCCGTGTCCCCAACCACGAGGTGCGCGTGGCCTTCCGCCAGGTTGTCTCCGCCTGGCTGGACAACGCCCTCAAGATCGGTCCCGACCGTATCCTGCAAACCGTGGGGCATCTGCTGGCCAGGCGTCCCGCCGATTTCGAACAGGGACTGCGCGCGCTGATGGGCGACACCTTGAGCTACTTCGACATCGCCGGGAGGGACACTACGCCCGAGCGGATCTTCCACGTCTATCTGCTCGGCCTCCTCGCCGTTTTGTCCGAGGCCTACATCGTCAAGTCCAACCGCGAGAGCGGCGCGGGGCGCTACGACATCCTCATCGAGCCTAGGGACCCGCGGAGCGAGGCCATCATCATCGAAGTGAAGAGCATCCGGCCCCGTCAGGAAGGCGAAGAGCAGGCAGCCTTCGAAAGCAGGCTTGGCCAGGCGCTGGACCAGGCCCTCGAACCAATCGAGCAGCAGGACTACCTCGCCGAGGCGAGGGCCCGCGGGATGCGCGAGGAAAGGCTGATCCGCGCGGCCATCGTCCTGGCCGGGAAGCGGCCCTTCGTCAAGCTCTGAGCCTGCGGCATGGCCCACTAGCCCGCGCCTTTCTGCCACCGCGCGGGCCCGCGGTGCCCAAAAAAGCCTTAGCTTTGGACGAAAGCCCAACGGCCCGCGCCGACGGCGGACAACAACCACCGGAACATGAAAATCGAAAGCATCCACCTTCGCAACTTCCGCGGCTTCGAATGGAGAGAGTTCCATTTCGCCAGCAACTTCACGGTCGTCATCGGCGACAACGCCTCCGGCAAATCGTCCCTGCTGGCGGGCTTGCAGGTGGGCCTGGGGGCCTTCTTGCAAGCCTTGCCCCTGCCGGCCAACCCGCTCTACCGCCGGCAGTTCAGGGCCGGAGACCGATTCGTGCGGTTCGATCCCCGCGCCAAGGACTACTTGCCCAAGCCCGAAAACCCGAGGGTGGAGCTGCGGGCCCTCGCGGGGCTCGAAGGACCAGACGATGCCGCGCCCCTGGACTGGCAACGCGAATACCTGCCCAGCAACGGCACCACCCACAGCCAGGCCCATTCGGGCGCCATCATCCGATGGGCCAACGAGCTCGTGATGAGGCGCGAGCACAACGGGACCGGCCTCTACCCTGTCTTGGCCAACTTCTACATCCAGCGCTCCGACGCGCAGGTGCGGAAGGTGGACAAGCGCAGGAGGAAGCTCTCGCGCATCGAAAAGGGCTACCACTCCGCGCTGGGCGACCGCGTCGAGGTCTCCGGGGTCGGGCAATGGCTGGCCGAGTACGACAAGGCCCTCCGCGACGGCAGGGAGTTCGAAGGAACCCGCGAGGCATTTTTCGAGGCCATTCGCCTGGCCTTGCCCTGGGTGCGCGAAATCGACTTCGACCCCAGGCTGGGCGAGTTCGACCTGCTGGCCGGAAGGCCTGATGGACAGGGAAACTTCGAGCGCAAGCCCGCCTCGCTCCTGAGCGATGGAACACGATCCGTCCTCAACATGGTGGCCGAAATCGCCTACCGCTGCATCATCCTCAACGGCTGGAAGAAGGAGCTCGCCGTCAAGCTCTCGCCGGGCGTGGTCCTGGTCGATGAGATGGACCTGCACTTGCATCCCCGTTGGCAGCGGCACGTCGTGCGAGACCTTTCCAACGCGTTCCCCAAACTCCAGTTCATCGTTACCACGCATTCCCCCTTCGTGGTGCAGTCCCTGGCCGCCGAAAACCTCCTCATCCTCGACAAGGACGCGCCACCCTCCGGCGACCCCTTCCGCATGAGCATCGAGGAAATCGCCGGGAGCGAGATGGGCATCGACAAGCCCCACCGCAGCCTGGCCTTTCAGGACATGCAGGAGGCTGCCAGCCGATTCTTCTCCCTGCTCGGAGCAGCCGCGGCCCCCGAGCAGATCGACGAAGCCAAGCGACAGCTCGACCACCTCCGGCTGCAATTTGACCGCGACCCCGCCTTCGTGGCCTTGCTCGAGGCCGAACTGCTCTCCAAAGAAGCGCTCACCCATGAGGCCCATTGACAAGCCGCCAAGGTTCGATGAAAAAGGCGAGCCCTTGGAAATCAAGCCTTGGACATTGGCCAAGATCGAGTTGGTCGAATGCTTCGGCCCTTACTGCGCCTAATGCGGCCGAAGGATACCCTTGGCCTGCTTGAACGTTGACCACGTTCGCCCCAAGGGACTCAAGGACGCACAGGGCAAGCTCCGCTACGAGCACCTGATCTACCGTTGGGACAACTTCCTACTGGCCTGCGTCAACTGCAACAGCATCAAGTCCAAAAAGGACTTCACCGACGATGGGCCCTTCCTGCCCCATACCCACAACCTGCTTTTCCATGTCGAGCTGGGGCCGAACGGCGTTCCTCGGCCAAGGCGATCGGACAAGGCAGCCAATAAGGCGAAGGCCTTTCTGGAGCTCGTCGGGCTGGACCGCCACCCTGGACACCCCAGGCACACCCCCGCCGACGACCGTTGGGCAGACAGGATGCGCGTGGCCGAAATCGCCCAACGCCAGCTCAAGCACTACGCCTCCCAAAAAGG
Source organism: Bacteroidota bacterium (assembly GCA_020048645.1). GTDB lineage: Bacteria > Bacteroidota > Bacteroidia > Bacteroidales > UBA6013 > UBA6013. The sequence goes on from JAIFMG010000019.1 coordinate 27,664, forward strand.
AGTGCCAAGACTTGGCACGATCCTCGACTTGGCCGGAAGCAACGGCTATTTCGACATCTGGTTCTCCGTTTTCGCCGAATTCCCGGAAGTTCGCAGGGCCCTGGTCGAGGGCTCGACACGACAGGGCCTGAACGTTTTCCCCGGCACCCGCCGCGCCGCCTTCGCCCAAGCCGACTGCGAGCCCCTGGACCGCTAAACGTCCTTTTTTTCGCCCTTCTCCTACCTTCCCCCGCCCCAAGCCCTTTTGGCCGTTTGGGCGGATTTTCATTATCTTTACTTTTCAGTCCTCCGGGCAGACCTCGCGACGCTTTCGCGCTGTCCCAAATTCCCTACCATGCCTGAACCCGCCCCACGCATCGAAGACTTCGGCTCGCGGCACCGTCTCGGGGCCATCGGCCCCGGCGAGCTCGACCGGTTCTGGCGACGCCTTGCCCACCCATCTCGCCTTCGGTCGTTCCCCGAACTCGAACTCGAATCCCCCCGCTGAATCATACGCGCAATGGACAAAGAGAGACTGCAGCATATCATTTCCATGGGCGAAAACGAACAAGCCGAGTTCAAAACTTCCTTCAACAGGGAAGTGATCGAGTCCCTCGTGGCTTTCGCAAACAAGAGGGGCGGCAGCGTCTATATCGGCATCTCGAAGACAAACCGCATCGTCGGTGTTGACATCAACAGCGAGAGCGTCCAAAGCTGGATCAACGAGATCAAAAGCAAGACCTCCCCTGCCCTGATCGCCGACTCCGACATGATTCTCATAGATTCCCACAAGGCGGTGGTGCGCCTGAGTGTCGCCGAATATCCCATCAAACCCGTCTCCACTCAGGGCAAATACTACAAAAGGGCCTTCAACTCCAACCACTTGCTCTCCACGGACGAGATAGCCAACGAGCACCTGAAGACCATCAACACCAGTTGGGACTATTACCCGAGCCCCTACCACAGCCTGGACGACATCTCCTTGGAAAAAGTAAAGAGCTTCATCGCAGGAATCGAACGCAAAAACGACCGCAAGATAAGCATCGACACCCTCGAGTTCTTGAAAAAGTTCGAGCTGGTCCGCGAAGGGCGGCCAACGCTCGGGGCCTACCTGCTCTTCGCGAAAGACCACTGCGCCATTTCCGACATCCAAGTCGGAAGGTTCAAGAGCGACATCACCATCATCGACAGCATCTCGTTGCAGACCGACCTGTTCGCCGAGGTGGAACAAGTCCTCGCCTTCATCCGAAAGCACCTCATGGTGGAGTACATCATCACCGGGAAAGCACGACGGACCGAACGGTTTGACTACCCCTTGGACGCCATCCGCGAGATCGTCGTGAACATGATCGTCCACAGAGACTACAGAAGCAGCAGCGCCTCGATCATCAAGTTCTTCGACAAAAGAATCGAGTTCTTCAATCCGGGAGGCCTTTACGATGGCCTCACATTGAGCGACTTGCTTTCTGGCGACTATACCTCCAAGACCAGAAACAAGCTGATCGCGAAAGCGTTCAAGGAGTTCGGGCTGGTCGAGCGATACGGAACGGGGGTCAAAAGAATTTTAGATATATGCTCTTCCCATGGGGTCTTTCCTCCTAAGTTTGAGGAACGACCTGGCGGTTTTCTTGTTACTCTGTTCAAAGAAAAAATCAACAATGTTCCTTGGAATGGCCTTTTGGCCCAAGCGAACGAACCTTCAAGCTATCCGTATGGCACTGTAAAGGGCCACAATGACCCCACAAACGACCACAATGACCCCATAAATGACCCAAATGACACCACAAACGACCACAATGACCCCATAAATGACCCAAATGACACCATAAACTACCACAATGACCCTATAAATGGCCCAAATGACACCATAAACTACCACAATGACCCCATAAATGGCCCAAACGACACCATAAACTACCACGATGACCCCTTAAATGACCCAAATGACCCCTCAAATGACCACAATGACCCATTAAATGACCCTATAAATGCCAACAATGACCCTACAAATGCCCCCAATGACCACTTAAAAGACCGAATGAAAAAAATCCTGAACCTGATAAGAGAAAACCAACACATCACCCGAGAAGAAATCGCGAGAGCATGCGGCGTGAGCTTGGAGACCATCAAGCGCGACTTCAGGAAAATGCAAGCCGCGAACTTGCTAAAACGAAGGGGCAGCAAAAAAACCGGATACTGGGAGCTCGCGGAATGAAACACGAAAAACCGCGGCCACGCTCCTGAGCGCGCACCCGGCACGCCCAACCGATGGAGCCACCTTGCCAACATCCTTAGCCCACAACCACCCCGGCCGCCTTGGCATCGCTTTTGCCACAGACCGCGACAAAGCCATCAACCACACCATGTCCGATCCCGCCCTCCGCA